>DAORVZ010000127.1:0-5886 GCA_035434005.1 Lacunisphaera sp. | reverse complement strand
CCATGCAGCCGAGGATGCCGAGGATGAAGTCCGGCTGCTTCTTCTTGCGGGCGGCGAGGTGGCTGGCCTTGCCGAGGGCCTTCTGCTCGGCGGCGTCGCGCACGCTGCAGGTGTTGAGCAGGAGCACGTCGCAGTTGTCCTCGTCCGGCACGATCCGGTAGCCCCGGCCGCGCAGCAGCGCCGCGACAGCCTCGCTGTCGCGCTCGTTCATCTGGCACCCGTAGGTTTTGATATGGACGCGGTTCATACCGGGGACTCGTCGCGCCGAAGCCCAAGGGCGAAGGCGGATGGGTCTAACTACCCGCCCACCCCGCCCGGTCAACGCGGGAAACCGCTGCGCCGGCCGCCAAGCTTGCCGCCCGGTGCCGGGCCCGGCAAACTCTGGCCCGTGAACCCGTTCCACCGTCTGTTTCTATCCTGCTGGTTGTTCGGCTGCATGGCTGGGGCCGTTTGCTTGGCGGCGGCGGCGCCCGAGGCCTTGCTGGTCATCGCCGGCGACCAGCACTCGGCCTATGAGCGCACGGCGCAGGTGGTCGCGACGGTCGACCGCCTCAAGGCCGAGAACCCAGGCATGCCGCTGGCCATCCTGCTCAACGGCGACACGCTCGAATACGGCAACGTCGTCGCCCGCCGCAGCGCGGGCGCGGTGGACTTCGCGATGTTCGCCGCCCTCGCCCGCCGCGCCCCGACCATCGTCAACGTCGGCAACCACGAGCCGGAGTTTTATGACCTCACGGAAACCATCGCACGCCTGCGGGCGACCGGCGTCACCGTGCTCTGCAACATCACCAACCGCGCCACCGGCCAGCCCTTCTGCCCGGCGGTCGCAAAACTTCGCCTGGGCGGCGATGAATTCACGGTCGTGGGCGTGACGACCGATAACCTCGCCACCTACCGCGTGGCCGTCCGCCCGGCACTGGATCTGGCCGACCCCGTGGTCTGGGCGCAGCGGAATTTTCCCACGCTCCTCGCCGGCGTCGCGCCCGCCATCGTGCTCAGCCACGCCGGCATCAAGGCCGACCGCGGCCTCATGCCGCTCGTGCCGGCCGGCACGCTGTTGGCCGGGGCGCACGACCACCAGCGTTTCATCCACCCGTTTGCCCACGGGCTCTACGTCCACTCGGGCTCGTGGAACGAATACCTGACACTCGCCTGGCTGCACCGCGACGAGGCCGGCCGGCCTCGTTGGACGCTGGAGCAAATCCCGGTGCCGGCCGATGGCCGGGCGGACCCAGAACTGGCCGCGCTCATCAAGGAAACCCGCGCGAAATACCTGACGCCCGAGGATACGGTGGTCGTCGGGCGCACCACTGCGGCGCTCGGGCCCGCCGAGGCGGCGCGGTTTGTCGTCGCGGCGCTGCGCGAAGCGGCCGGCGCGGACGCGGCGTTCATCGGCAACACCACCTTTGGCGCCGGGCTGCCGGGCGGCGCCGTCACGCGCGAGGAGTTCGACGCCTGCGTGCGCTTTGACGGGACGATCTTCACCGCCGAGGTGGATGGAGCGCGGCTGCTGCAACTCCTGGCCGCCGCCAACCTCGGGCCCGATTCGCCGTTCGAGCTGCGGCGCGGCGAGTTCTCCTTCGCCGCCGGGCCGGCGGCCATCGATGACGCGCGGACCTATCGCCTCGCCACCACCGATTGGGGCGCCCGGAACTCCGCCCGCTATTTCGGCGAGCCCGCGATCAACTGGCAGGAACGGCCCGGCCTGAAACTGAAGGCCGCCGTCCTGCCCGCGCTGGCACCGCGCTGAATCCGCCCGGCGCGACAAAACCGCCTCGCTTCGGCGGCGGGCATGCCTTTGCTCGCTGCCCATGGGATTCTTCGACCGCAAGCCTGCCGACCAGCAACCCGAGACTCCGCCCGGCGCGGACAAAACCAGCGCCGCCGGCGGCGTCCTCCCCCAATTGGCCGCCGCCCGCGAGAAGCTGAAGACCAAGGACACGGCGGGCGCCATGGCGATCTACGAATCCGTGCTGGTCGGCGCCGGCGACCGGGCCGATGTGCTCGTGACGATCTCGGGCGACCTCGGCAGCACCGGCCACGTGAAGGAGCTCATCGAGCTGCTCGCCCCGCGCTACGACGCCCAGCGCCACGGCGCCGCCGCCGGCATCAACCTGCTCCAGGCCTACCTCGTCACCCGCAACGCCGAGGCCGCCCAACACCTGCTCGACCTGCTCTTTGAATTGAACCGGCCCGAGTTGGAGGCGCGATTGGTGGGCTTCTCCAACGCCGTGGCCGAGCTGTTTGCCAGCGAGGGCGAGGCGGCGGAGCAGCAACCCCGGATCGACGCCGAGGCCAAGATCAGCCTCGTCAGCCTCAGCAAGCCGGTCTGGTTCTACGGGCTCGAGGCCCTCGCGCCGCATCTGCTGCCAGGCAAGGAAGGCCGGCCCCGGCGCGTGGCCTTCGCGCAATGCGCGGTGCTCGGGCTCGAGGATGCCGCCACGCGCGCGGCGCAGCCCGAGGAGGCGCTCGGCCGCCTGAGCCGCGGACTGCCGCTGTGGTTCGCGGAGACCTTTGCCTCCAGCGCCGGGTATGAGACCTTCGCCGCCATCGGCGTCTCCGACCGGAAGCACTACGCGCTGTTTCCCATGGAGTGGGTCGCGGAAAACATCCGCCAGGTGCACGACACCACCGAGGGCGGGCTGGACTACGTGGTCACCGGCGCCCTGCGGAACCGGCACGAGGACTTCGAGCTCAGCCTCCGCATCTGGGAGGTGAAGAAATACCGCGAACTGAAGGCGTTCACCACCCGCTGGACCCCGGCGAACGCGGACGCGGAGCTGAAGAAATTCCACGAACTCGTGCGCGGCTACATGGAGTGGCGGGCCCTGCCCGCAGGCACCGGCCTGGCCTATGCCGCCCCGGCGGCCCCGCTGGCCTATGTGCACGGGCTCGGTTCGGCGCTCACGCTGTTCCTCGGGGAGAAGGGTGTGCTGGCCCCGGAACAGATGCCGGCCGGCACCGACGCACTGCTGCAATCAGCCCGCGCCAACCCGGACGATGCCCGCGCCCAACTCGCGCTCGTCGCCGCCCTGCTCCGCCTGAAGACGCAGAAAGTGGCGCCCGATCCCGCCGCGCAGCAGCACGCCAGCGCCTGGCTCGCCTCCCCCGCCGCCCAAGCCGCCGACGTGGCCGCACTGATCATGAAGCTGGCGTGAGGCCGGTGGTTGGGAGCGCGGGGCGACCGACGCGCAAGGCGGCAGGAAATTTTGGCGGGACAAAATCCCGGGTCAGGAGCAACCTGCTCCCGGGTGCCACGGGCCGGGTGCCTGTTATCCTACACGCTGTTGCGCGCCAATTCACCCCCCATGCGTTTCCCTGTGTTGCCCCTGTGCGCCTCCCCCGACGGCCAGCCGACCGCAGCCGAGGCGAAATTTCTCCGGAGCATTCAGGGCGGCATTCTCAAGGGCCACGGGCGGAACCACCAGCGGCTCGTGTTTTTCCGGTTTCCACGGGCGGAGACCCCGGAAGAGCGCCGCGAGCGGGCGGTGCAATTCCTCCGCCACAGCGGCACCCGGGTGACCTCCGCCGAACAGCAGCGTGAGCAGCGTGAACGGTGGAAGGAGGCGTGGCCGGCCGACCCGGCGAAGGGCGATGACTTGCTGGAGCAAGCGAACCGCCAGTTGTTCTGCAACCTGTGGCTGACGCGCGCCGGCCTTGCGGTGCTGGGTCTCAAGATGGATGGGGTGACGGATCCACCGGGATCCTTTGACGACGGGCTGAAGA
Organism: Lacunisphaera sp.; assembly: GCA_035434005.1. Lineage (GTDB taxonomy): Bacteria > Verrucomicrobiota > Verrucomicrobiia > Opitutales > Opitutaceae > Lacunisphaera. The sequence continues at coordinate 2,160 of DAORVZ010000127.1, read as the reverse complement.
CGCGGCTCGGCGCCGAAATCGGCGGCGATGAAATGGCCGCACCTCCCTACAGCCAGGAAGGAACCGGCGGCGATTTTCATGGAGTCCTGTTGCTGGCCGGCAACCAACGGGACCTGCTGCGGGACGCCGGCAGGGGGTTTTTCCGGGGCACCGAAGCCGGGCGATTGGAGCCCGACGAGGAAATCACCGCGTGGCGCGACCGCTCGGATCCCTACGACACCGATTACCTGCCTCCGCGCGAACCATTCGGCTTCGCCGACGGCATCAGCGAGCCGCTGTTCTTCCATGACGAGCGGATTCCGCCGGCCGCCGGCCGGCCACCGGAGCCCACGGCGTGGCAGTGGACCCGGATCGGGCTGGACGAAGTGTTCATCCCCGCGGGCAAGTTCTCCGGCGGCACGTTTGTCGTCCTGCTCAAGATCGAGCAGAACGTCGCGGCCTTTCGCGGGCACGAGCAGGCTGTGGCTGATTGGCTGGTGGCGCACCACGGCGTGAACCAAGGGGCCTCCGCCTATCTGGCCCCCGCCATCCTGATGGGGCGCACCCGGCAGGGTTATCCCGTGGGGGAGATTTTCAACCGGCTGGTGGAGCGGGCGCCCCCGGCCTGGCGCACGGCCCTCGGGTCGGAAGATCCCGGGCAGCGCGGGTATGCTCTGAAAAAACTGCTGGGACAATTGCCGGCCAAGGAGGCAGAGCTGCGGGAATATTTTCCCGGGTCGCGGCCGCCGGGCTGGTTGCCGCCCTCGCCGCCGACCTGGCTGAATGAGTTCGATTTTGCCGGGGGCAAGGACGCGCGGCCTCCCGGGTGTCCCTTCCATGCCCACACACGGAAGATGAACCCCCGCGCCGCCGATGCCGTGCATCTCCGGGAGGACGACGCCATGCGCGCGCAACCCGTGCGCCGGGGTGCGGCCTACGGTGCGCCGGAGCGGCTGGAGAAATGTGCCTCGCCGCAGCCGGCCGACTGGCCCGTGGGCGGAGTGGGGCTGATGTTCATCGCCTACATGCGCAGCCTCGCCCGGCAGTTCGAGGCGGCGCACACCCACTGGGCGCCGGACATAAGTTTTCCCCTGCCCGGCGGCGGCGCGGATCCAGTGCTGGCCCGACTGGGGGTTGGGCAGAAGTTCGCCGGTCAGTCGTTGCCGCCGCCGAATGAGCCCGCCCGCGTGCTGCGGCGGCTCGGGGGTGTTTATTTGTTCTGTCCGCCGATGTCCTGGTTCGGTGAGAACGGGCCGCCTTCAGCATGAGTATCGCGGAAGCATGGCAATGGTTGGTCTATCGGCAGGACTACCTGTGGTTTCTGGTGGCGCTCGGTTGGACGGTGGCCGGGCTGGCTTGGTGGCGGCTGGGGCGCGGGGAACGGAGCCTCGACTGGCTGCCGCTTGTCGCCGCCGCCGCCTGGCTGACGGCCGGCGTGGAGGTGTCCAAACTGGTGATTCCCGTGAAGCCGATGCCTGGAGTCGCGCCCTGGCTGGGCTGGGATCTCGTGTTGGGCTCCGGCCAGGCGCTGTTGGTGCTGGGCCTGGCGACGCAGGCGGTCCGTGGCCGGCCGGGCGCAGGATGGAGGGGCGCGGTGTTTGGCGCGGGGGTGACGGTTGCGGCGGTCGCGCGCCACTGGTTTCCGGCGGCCAGCGCGGGAGGCATGAGCGTGATGGGGCTGCTGGCTGTTCTGGGCCTGATCCGGGCGGCGCAGATCCGCGATGCCGGCAGGATCGCGTTGCTGGCGGTGGCGGGCACGGTGCTGTTCGCCACAAACGGGCCGCTGGCGGAAACACTGGATCAATCCTTCCGCCACACGGAGGCCAGCCGGTTCGGTCCCGTCGCGGCGTCGGTCTGGCTGGCCGGTTGGGGCGCGGCGGCGCGGGCCCTTTTTATCCGGGCCGAGTTGACGGGCGCCACGGCCGCGGGCCTGCGCCAGTTGTTCCGGGCGCAGCTGGTTTGGCTGCTGGCCGGACTCGGCCTGGCGCAGATCATGGGTTACTGGGCGCGGCGCAATTTCGAGACCAGCCTGCTGGCGCGCGTGCGCATGGCCGCCGAGTTGATTGACCGCGACGAACTCGCGGCGCACCTAGGCCCCGCCTTTCGCGTCGATCAGGTCGGGACTCATTTCTTCGTCAGCGCCGAACTGAATTATTACCATTCCGCCTACCTGCGGCGCAC
>DAORVZ010000126.1:0-5888 GCA_035434005.1 Lacunisphaera sp. | reverse complement strand
GGCCCTGAATTTCGCCAACGGCATCAATGATTTCACCGTCAACCTCATGACTGATTCGGGCGCGAACACTCCCGGCGCCCTGATTGGGACGCTGACCGGCCCCGTCTCGCCGAGCGGCACAAGCACCTTCCTGTATTCCGCCACCGGCATCATTTTGAATGCCAACACCAGCTACTGGGCGACGATGGGCTTCACGAGCGGTGCCGGCAGCTACGATGTCACGCTGACCAACACCCTCGCCGGTGCCACCGGGCCATGGACCCTGAACGGCAACGTCAGCTCCTTTATGGGCAGTTGGATTGCGGGTGGCATGGGCGGCTCTAACAATCTGCGCATGTCCGTCCAAGCCACCGCCATCCCCGAGCCATCCACCTACGCGCTGATCTTCGGTGCGGGCGTGCTCGGGCTGGCCGCTTGGCGACGCCGCAGGCTGGCCGCCGCCGCCTGACTCGCGACTTGCGCGCCGCGCGCGGCGTGAGCAAGTTGCCGGCGAATGCAATTTGCCAAGCACTGGGCCGCGACCCTCGACGACTACGCCATCGACCTCGCTTGGTCGCCAGACGGCTCCCTGCTCGCCGTCGCCTCCGCCGCCGGCTGCATCACACTCTACGACGCCGCGACCGGTGCGGTGAAGCACGCGCTCGCCGGCCATGAGAATGGCGCCAACGCGCTGGCGTGGATGCCAGCGCTCCAGAGGACAAATGACAGAGATCAGAAGACCGATCCGACAAATACCAATCAGTCCCCTGTCCTCCGTCCTCCGTCCTCTGGTATGCTCGCCACCGGCGGCCAGGATGGTTGCGTGCGCTTCTGGGATGCGGCCACCGGCGCGCAGACCGCCGAGGTGAAACTTGGCAATGCCTGGGTCGAGCACCTGGCCTGGCAGTCTCCAGGCAACGCCGAACGCTCCACGCCGAACGCCCAATTTTTATTTGCGGCGGCTGGGCGCAAGCTGGTGGTGCTCCGACCCGATGGCTCGATTGCGCATACCTTTCCCGACGCCCCGAAAACGATCTCCGCGCTGGCGTGGCGACCCGACGGCTCCGCCTGCGCCGCCGCCTGCTTCGGCCAAGCCGTCGTGTGGGACGCGACGACCTTCAACGCGCAGAATGAATTTCCCTACGGCAACGCGATCTACGCGCTGACCTGGTCGCCCGATAACCGCTGGCTCGTCGCCGGCTGCCACGACAACGCCGTGCACCTCTGGGTGCCGGCCGAGGATCTCGAGTTGCACATGAGCGGCTACGAGACGCGTCTCAAGGAGCTCTCCTTCAGCCACGACTCGAAGTGGCTGGCCACCGGCGGCGGCAAGGATGTGTGCGTGTGGGACTGCGCCGGCGCCGGCCCCGAGGGCCGCGAGCCCTTGCAACTGCCGCAGACTGGCCGCACCACCGCCGTCGCCTTCCAGCACCAGCACGGCCTGCTCGCCACCGGCGATGCCGGCGGCGTGTTCACCCTCTGGGCCCCGACGCGGAAGAACCCGATGGTCGCCGAGGTGAAGATGCCCTCCGCCGCGACGAAGTTCGCCTGGTCCGCCGACGACTCGCTTCTCGCCGTCGGCACGGAGAAAGGTGCCGTCTACGTCTTCAAGACGGCGTGAGTCCGTTGGCAGTCCACTAAACCACCAACGTCCGGGCTGGGTCTCAGCTTGACCGGGGTGCGGCGGGGAGTGATTTTTCCGGCACCATGCTAGGGGATGTCCACGACTCCACGCCCTCGCCGCTGCCGTCGGTGTTCATCAGCTACGCCTCCGAAGACCGGGCGGCGGCCCGCGCCTTGCGCGACAGCCTGACAGCGGCCGGGCTCGAAGTCTGGCTCGACGAGGATGAACTCGCCGGCGGCGAAGCGTGGGACGCCAAGCTGCGCAACCAGATCAAGACCTGCACCTACTTCATGCCGGTCATCTCGGCCGCGACCGAGGCGCGGCGCGAGGGCTACTTCCGCCGCGAATGGCGCCTGGCCGTCGAGCGCACCCTGGATTTTGCCGACGACGTGCTGTTCCTTGTGCCGGTCGTGATTGACGACACGCGGGATGCCGGCGCCCGGGTGCCGGAAAAATTCTTCGCCGTCCAATGGCTGCGCGCGCCCGGCGGCCAGGCCACGACCGCCCTGCAGGAACTCGCGCGGCGGCTCGCGGCGCATGAGACCGGCACCGCCTCGGCCCCGCCGCCACCCCCTCCCGGCGACGGTGCCCGCTCGTCCCGCCGCACCGCCGAGCCGCCGCCGTTCCCGAAGTTCCCCGCCTATCCCGAGCACGGCCGCCAGGGGCGCTTTGCCTACGATCTCGTGCTGTGGTTTGGCCACCTGGTCCACTCCCTCTGGTGCCACCTGCCGCGCTGGCTGCGCGTGGTCGCGGCGTTCTTCATCATCTTCAACCTGATTGCCTGGGTCTTTCGCGAGAGCAAGCCGGACACTTCTCCCCGCCGCAGCAAGTCGGAGATCGCCGACCAGGTGAAAAAATCGCTCGGCGACACCACCCGCCCGCCCAAGGGCAAGGACAAGGCCGCCGCCCTGATCGAATCACTCGTCGGCGCGACCGCCGCCGCCATCCAGTCCGGCCGGCCCGTCACCCTGATCCCCTTCAGCGGCGAGGGCGACCCCGCCGAGGCGTATGCCGACAAGGTCTTCGCGGATCTATGCGACCTGCTCCAGAAGGACGGCCAGCCCCAGTGGGGGGTCAGTCCCCTCCCCCTCAAACCAGACGCCAACCACACCGAGACTGTCGCCCGCGGCCGCCAGATGAAGAGCCGTTTCGTGATCACCGGCCATGTGGGCGGCGCCCTCCCAGGCACGGCGGCCGGCTTCACGGTGCGCCTGTTCGCTACGGACCAGGGCGAGCTCGTCTGGCAAGAAACCTTTGAGACGGCCACGAATGACGCTGCCGCCATCGCCCGCCGCATCGCCGACGAGGTGAACAAACGGCTCGAACTGGCGCCGCCCGCGAACGGCCAAACACCCTGAGCTAATTTTCCCCTACTGGCTGACTAATATGACCGCCGCCAGTCGGCTTGGCGGTTGCAGCCGATCATTGAATGGAAAATCTATCCGTGTGCGCCGCCGGATTTCCATCGCCGCCCTCTGCCTCGCCTGGCTCTGCGCCAACGGCGCGATCTGGAACGCGGTGCAGGTCGTGGCCTGGGCCCGGATGTTCCAAGACTACTCGCAGGTGATGCCGCTCGCGCAGGCGCTGCAACTCACCTTCAGCGGTGAGGCCCCGTGCGACCTCTGCACCCTCGCCGAGACCGGCAAGGACGCGGCGCGCGAACAACTGCCGCGCGACGAAGCCCTCGGAGCCACCGACAAGTTTGTCCTCTCCATCCAGGCGGCCGCACCCGTGGTGCTGACCGCGCCTGACATCACCTGGCCGGGTCTCGCCCACGAGGCCGGCCGCCTGCGCACCGAGTTGGTGCCCGTGCCCCCGCCGCGAGTCTGATGGCTGCGGGCGCTGGTGTTTATTAAACCGCCAGCACCGCCCGCCGCCTTGGTAGTTTAACAGACTGCCAACATCCGCCGCACGCTGTCCGTGAGGCGTTTACTCTCTGCCGCCCAACCGGGCCGCGTCCGCGCGCACGCGTCTTTCCCGCGCACTCCTTTCGCTTCCTCATGAAAATTTTCCTTTCCCTGCTCCTCACAACCACGCTCGCCGCCACCGCCGGGGCCGCGTCTTCCATCGACCGGCCGGCCGACGAACACGACAACCTCCCGGTTGAAGCCGAACCGATCAAGCTTGAGCCCGTCGTCGTCACCGCCGCCTGGACCCGGCAACCCCTCATGGTCACCGCCGACCCCAAGGCCCCGGCCCAACCTGTGCCCGCCCACGACGGTGCCGACGTGCTCAAAGCCATCCCGGGTTTCTCCGTCATCCGCAAAGGCGGCACGGATGGCGACCCCGTCCTCCGGGGCCTCGCCGGCTCGCGTCTCGGCATCCAGATCGATGGCGCGAGCATCTTCGGCGGCTGCGGCTCCCGCATGGATCCGCCCACCGCCTACATCTTCCCGACCGCCTATGACCGCATCACCGTGATCAAGGGCCCGCAGACGGTCCTCCACGGCCCGGGCAATGCCGCGGGAGTCGTGCTCTTCGAGCGCGACCTGCGCCGCCTCACCCAACCGCAGCACGCCCTCCTCTCCTCCGCCACCAGCGCCAGCTACGGTCGCCTGGACGGCTTCGTGGACGCGCGCACGGGCAACAGCCAGGTGCAAGCCCGGGGCACCGCGACCTACACCCGGGCCGACGAATACGCGGACGGCTCCAGCCGCGCCGTGCACTCCGCCTATGAGCGCTGGAGCCTCAACACCACCCTGGCCTGGACGCCGGACGAGCACACCGTCATCGAGTTGACCGGCGCCCGCAGCGATGGCGTGGCCGCCTACGCCGATCGCGCGATGGACGGCGTGCTCTTCAACCGCACCAACTACGCCGTGCAGGTCCGCCGTGAAAACCTCTCCCCGCTCATCACCCGCTTCGAAGCCCGCTGGTTCCACAACTACGTGGACCACGTCATGGACAACTACTCGCTGCGCCCCTTCGCCGCCTCGATGATGATGCCCAACCCGTCCGCCTCCAATCCCGACCGCCTCACCACCGGCAGCCTCGTCCAGCTCACGATCAAACCGGCCGATGCCCTCACGGTGACCGGCGGCGTGGACACCCAGCGCAACGAACACACCATCCGCTCGACGATGAACCAGCCCCTGGTGCCCTACGCGACCCTGGCTCGAAACCGCGACGCCAGATTCACGCAGGCCGGCGCGTTCGCCGAAGGCACCTGGTTCGCGGCCTCCGGCCGGCGCGTCATCGCCGGTGCCCGCCTGGACCGCTGGACGGCCCGGGATCACCGCCCCACGGTAGCGATCTCCATGATGAACACCGCGCCCAACCCCGACGCCGGCCGCGAGCGCAGCTCCGGGCTTTTCAGTGGATTCGCCCGCTACGAACACGACATCGACGGCGTGGCTCCGGTCACACTCTTCGCGGGCCTCGGCCGCGTGCAGCGCTTTCCCGACTATTGGGAACTGATCAAAAACGAGAGCGCCGCCACCGTCTCCGCTTTCGGCACCAAGCCCGAAACCACGACCCAGCTCGATGCCGGCGCGATCTATCGCCGCGGCCCGCTCGATTTCTCCCTCTCGGTCTTCGCGGCCGACCTCGCGGACTACATCCTCGTGCAGAGCAATGAGGCCAAACCCTTCGGCATGATGGGCACCCGGCTGGCCGTCATCACCCGCAACGTGGATGCCACCACCTACGGCGGCGAAGCCTCGCTTGCCTGGCGCTTCGCCGGGCACTGGAAAGCCGACGCCTCGATCGCCTACGTGCGCGGCGAGAACGACACCGATGCCCGTCCCCTCGCCCAGCTCCCACCGCTCGAGGGACGCCTCACCCTCGCCTACGCCACGCCGGCTTGGTCGGCCGGCGCCCTTGTTCGTGCCGTCGCCGCGCAGCCCCGCTTCGCCGTCAATCAGGGCAACATCGTCGGCCAGGATCTCGGTCGCTCGCCCGGCGCCACCGTCGTCTCCCTCAATGCCAGCCGGCGCTTCGGACGCAATTACCGCCTCTCCGTCGGCGTGGACAACCTCCTCGACAAAACCTATGCTGAGCACGTCAGCCGCGCCGGCAGCATGGTCTCCGGATTCGCCCAAACCGCTCGTGTCAACGAGCCCGGTCGCACCGGCTGGCTCAAACTCGACGCTTCCTTCTGAGCCATGACACCTCTTTCACGCCACAGCGGCGCCTAGAAATCCAGCCCCAGCAGCAGGCGCAGGCGCGTGTAGTCCTGCGCCGTGCCATCGGGGCTGCCCTGGCGGGTCTCGTGGCGGAGCGAGGTGCTCAAAGTCGCGCTGAACTTCTTCGTCAGGTCGATTTGGTTTTCCCAGCCGTTGCTCTG
>DAORVZ010000125.1:0-5978 GCA_035434005.1 Lacunisphaera sp. | reverse complement strand
CCATCACGTCGCCCAGCGCCCTGGCGCCCATGTTGACGCCGTTGTAGGCGATGATCACGCAGCCGACCAGCGCCGCCCAGTCGTCCGCCGTCTCCCAACCCGCCCCGCCCCACAGCGCGATGCCGATGCCGACAAAGGCCGCGCCCGAGGTGACGGCGTCCGACCAGTGGTGCATCGCCTCGATGCCCAGCGTCGTGCTGCCGACCTCCTCACCCTGCCGGCTCATGCGCCGCGAAAACCAAGTCTTGGCCACGATCACCCCGGCCAGAACCAGCAGGGTCCACCACGCGGGACCGTGGTGCGGGGTCTTGATCTCCAGCACCGCGTGCCAGGCCACCCAGCCGGCCATGGCAAAGATGAAAAGCGCCACCGCGAGCCCGGCCAGCGGCTCGGCCTTGCCGTGGCCGTAGGGGTGGTTCTCGTCGGGCGGCCGCGCCGCCACGCGGAAACCCGCCCACACGAGGACCGAGGTCAGAATGTCGAGCATCGACTCCGCGGCGTCGGCGATGAGCGCGTAGGTGTTGCCGAGGATGCCACCAGCCAGCTTCACGGCGGCGAGCAGGGCGTTCAGCCCGATGCCGCGCAGCACCAGGCGCGCGCTGGTCTCGGCGCGGGCGCGGACGGCGGTTGCGGCGAAGGGCGGGGGCATGGGGCCCGCACACTAGGCCCCGCGCCAGCCCGCACAAGGCGGCATTGACCCCACCCGCCCGCCGGCCTACGGTGCCGCTTGCCGCCATGTCCGATACCGCCGCCCCGGTCGCCGCCGATCCCGTCAAACAGTTCTCCGTGTTCATCGAGAACCGCGTCGGGCGGCTGCACGACCTCGTTGCCCTGCTCGCCAAGCACCAGGTCCACATCATGGCGATGACCACGATCGACCAGACGGACACCGCGCTCGACCGCATGATCGTGGACGACCCCGACCGCGCCCGCGAGCTGATGGCGGCGAACAATTTCTTCTTCACCGAGTGTGAGGTGGTGGCCGTGGAGATCGCCAACGAGTCGCAGCTCGGTGCCGTGCTCAGCGCGCTGCTCATGGTCGAGGTGAACATCCACTACGCCTACTCGTTCCTGATGCGCCCGCGCGGGAAATCCGCCCTCGCCCTCAGCGTCGAGGACAACGACCTCGCCGCCAGCGCGCTCAACACCCGCGGCTTCAAGGTGCTCACGCAGCGCGACATCTCGCGCTAGGGAGCGGACTCCACGCCGCGCCCGCGCGCCTCACCCCTTGCCCGGCACCAGCCTGTCGCCCTCGAGCAGGTAGAGGCCGGTGAGGTAGCCGTTCTCGAACATCTCGCCGACGCGCAGCCGGCCCTCGAAGGTGATGGGCAGGTCCATGAGCGGCTTCACGCCGGCGCCGTTCATCTTGACGACGATCCACTCGTTGACCTTCGGCATGGCGCCGTAGCAGCACATCATCGCGTCCTTCACGAGGAGGAATTCCTTCACTAGGCCCTTCTCCATCTTGGTCGGCAGCATGAAGCCCGTCACCGCGACCTTTCGCTGGTCGAGGGCCTTGATCGGCGCGGGAATCTGGTTGGCCGGCGGCGCGGTCTCGGTCTCCGGCGGCGTGTAGTCAAACGCCGCCAGCCGGTCGAAGCCGACATTCTCGTAACCGTCCGGCGTCGCCGGCTCCGCCGCGCGCAGCGCGAGCACACCGGCGGCCAGCAGCAGGGCGAGACGGGTGGAATATTTCATGGCGCGGAACGTAGTCATGGGGCGCGGCGCGTCAAAGCGTTTGCTGGCGCCGCGCGGCATGACCGATGCCCTCACGAGACGGGTGCGATGGTCTCCGCCACAGGCACGCGGTAGGCCTTGAACGCAGGCACGAGGCCGCCGAGCACGCACAGACCGACCAGCACCGCCGGCGTCCACCAGAAGACCGGGTGCCATTGCCACGGCGCGATCACCACGCCGGTCTGCGCTTGGATGAGGGCCGCCACCGCGCCGCCGAGCACCGCGTAGACCGCGAAGCCCGCCGCCGCCCCCAGCAGGCCGACGGCCGCCGCCTCGCCCACCACGGCGCCGAACACCGTGCGCCGCCGCGCCCCGAGCGCGCGCAGGATGGCGATGTCGCGCGCCCGCGCGCTCATCGAGTTGTAGATGCCCACCAGCACCGAGCCGGCCGCGACCGCCGCCACCAGCCACGCGACGAGCGTCAGCACGCGATCCACCCAGCTGATCTTGTTGAAGAGCTCCGCCACGATGCTGCCGATGGGGTAGGCGAAGGTGAGCTTGCCGCCGGCGGCGTTGAGCTGGTTGCTCATCATCAGGCCGGCCGTCGGCGCGCGGAGCTGGATGAGCACGGCGCTGAGCTCGGTCGCCGCGAGCGGATTGTGCCCGCTCATCGTCTGCACGCCCTCCAGCGGGATCCACACCACGCGGTCCACCGGCGTGTTCGTCGGCGCAAGGATGCCGACGACGTCGTAATGCTCCGTGTGCTCGTGGCCGGCCTCCTCGCTCAGGCCGTGGTGCGGATGGAAATGGGTGCCCACCTTCCAACCCAGCTGCTGCGCGACGTAGCTGCCGGCGACCGCCCCGTGCTCGCCGAGCTTGAAATTCCGGCCCGCCGCGAAGGCGTAGTGCTTGCCGGGCAGGTATTCGATCTCGTCGAAGAGCTGCGCCGTCGTGCCGGCGATGCGCCAGCCCTCCACAGTGTCGCCGAGCGCGAGCGGGATGGCCGCCTTCACCGCTGGGTGCCGCCGGATCATCTCGTAGTCGGCGGCCGCGATGTTGCCCGGCGAGGCCTCGAGGTGGAAGATGGCGTTGAGCACCAGCTGCAGCTTGGAACCGCGCGCGCCGAGCACGGCGTCGAACCCGGAGTTGGTCGCGGCGAACACGGCCTGCGACTGCGTCTTCACCACCCACACCGTCAGCAGCAGGCCGGCGGCCAGCGCGATGCCGGCGGCCGTGACGACGGTCGCGAGCGCGTGCTGGCGGAGCGAGCGGTAGATGAGGTTGAGGATCATGGGGCCGCCTCCGTCAGGGCGCGGTTCAGTGCCGAGAAGTCCTGCATGTGCTCGAAGGCCGCCAGCACCCGCTCGTCGTGGCTCACCAGCAGCAGCGCGGCGCCGGACTCGCGGCAGACCTCGCGGATGAGCTCCAGCGCCTCGCGCCCGTGGCGGCGGTCGAGGTTGCCCGTCGGCTCGTCGGCGAGGACGAGCCGGGGCCGGTTGGCCAGCGCGCGGGCCACGGCCACGCGTTGCTGCTGGCCGGTCGAGAGCTGGCGCGGGAAATGCCCGAGTTGCCCGCCCAGGCCGACGCGCCGGAGCAGCGCCACCGCGTGCGCCCGGTCCACGCCGCGCCCGAAGGCCATGCCGAGCTCCACGTTCTCCAGCGCCGTGTGCCCCTGCAGCAGGTTGAAGGTCTGGAAAATGTAGCCGATGGTCTCCGCGCGCAGGCGGTCGCGCCCGGCCTCGCCGAGCCCGGCCAGCTCCCGGCCGGCGAGCACGATGCCGCCCGCATCCGGCGCGAGAATGCCGGCGATGAGATTGAGGAAGGTGGTCTTGCCCGAGCCGCTCTCGCCCCGCAGCGCCAGCTGGGCCCCGGCCTCGAGCGCGAAGGCCGGCACATCCACCACCCGGTGCGAGCCGCCCCCGGGCCGGGCGTAGGTCTTGGTCAGACGGGTGATTTCCAGCAACGGCATGGGCGGGCCAACGAAACGCAAACCCCCGCCCGCGTCAATGGCGCCGCACCCGAAAATAGCCCGTTGGGAGGAGGAGAATAAACTGGCCTCGTTCCGGGGCGTTCGCCAGCTTCCGCGCCTACACACTACCCCCTCCGTATGCTAAAAAATCCCCCCTGGAAACGACTCGGCGCGCTGCTCCTCACCCTGGCTGCGACCGCCTCCCCTGCCCTCGCCAGCGAGGCCGACATCAAGATCCCCGACCTCCGCTCGGTGAGCTTCCTCAACGGCGCCCTCAGCGGCATGAACGTGCTGATGCTCGGCCTCGTCGTCTGCGCCCTCGGCGTCGCCTACGGCTGGATGCAATACCTCCAGACCAAGCGCCTGCCCGTCCACAAGTCCATGGCCGACATCTCCCAGATCATCTGGGAAACCTGCAAGACCTACCTCTGGCAGCAGGGCAAGTTCCTCGCCGTGCTCTGGGTGCTCATCGCGATCTGCATGGCCTACTACTTCGGCGTGCTCTCGCACAACTCCGCCAGCCACGTCGCGATCATCCTCGCCGCCTCGGTGCTCGGCATCCTCGGCAGCTACGGCGTCGCCTGGTTCGGCATCCGCATCAACACCGTGGCCAACTCCCGCGCCGCCTTCTCCGCCCTCCAGGGCAACCCCCTCGCCACCCTCCTCATCCCGCTGAAGTCCGGCATGAGCGTCGGCCTCCTCCTCGTCGCCATCGAGCTGTTCTTCATGATCTGCATCCTGGCGTTCCTCCCCAGCGAGCTCGCCGGCCCCTGCTTCATCGGCTTCGCCATCGGCGAGTCCCTCGGCGCCTCCGCCCTCCGCATCTGCGGCGGCATCTTCACCAAGATCGCCGACATCGGCGCCGACCTCATGAAGATCGTCTTCAACCTCCCCGAGGACGACCCGCGCAACCCCGGCGTCATCGCCGACTGCACCGGGGACAACGCCGGCGACTCCGTCGGGCCCACCGCCGACGGCTTCGAGACCTACGGCGTGACCGGCGTCGCGCTCATCGCCTTCCTCGCCCTCGCCCTCGCCGCCAGCCCCGCGCTCTGCGCCACCCTCATCGTGTGGCTCTTCGCCATGCGCATCCTGATGGTCGTCGCCTCGCTCGTCAGCTACTGGGTCAACGACGCCGTGAGCAAGGCGGTCTGGGGCCAGTCGAAGAATTTCAACCTCGAGCACCCGCTGACCAACCTCGTCTGGATCACCTCGATCATCTGCATCCTCGTCACCTACGCCGCCAGCTACCTGCTGCTCGCCGGGGTGCGCAACGACGCCGGCACCCCCCTGCCCGACCTCTGGTGGGTGCTCTCCACCATCATCTCGCTCGGCACCGTCGCCGGCGCGCTCATCCCGGAGTTCACCAAGATATTCACCTCCACCGAGAGCCGCCACGTCAAGGAGGTCGTCACCTCCTCCAAGCAGGGCGGTGCCTCGCTCAACATCCTCTCCGGCCTCGTCGCGGGCAACTTCTCCGCCTTCTGGACCGGCCTGTGCATCCTCTCCCTCATGTTCGGCGCCTACTACTTCGCCGGCTACGACGCCGTCGCGCAGATCATGCCCGCGCAGTTCGCCTTCGCCGCGCCCATCTTCGCCTTCGGCCTCGTGGCCTTCGGCTTCCTCGGCATGGGCCCCGTCACCATCGCCGTCGACTCCTTCGGCCCCGTCACCGACAACGCCCAGTCCGTCTACGAACTCTCCCAGATCGAGGGCAAGCCCGGCATCGCCGCCGAGATCGAGCGCGACTTCAAGTTCAAGCCCGACTTCGAGGGCGCCAAGCACCAGCTCGAGAAGGGCGACGGCGCCGGCAACACCTTCAAGGCCACCGCCAAGCCCGTGCTCATCGGCACCGCCGTCGTCGGCGCCACCACCATGGTCTTCGGCATCATCATGATGCTCCAGGACCACTACCAGAAGCTCGACGCCAAGTTCTCCGTCCTCGAGCGCCTCTCCCTCGTCCACCCCGAAGCCCTCATGGGCCTCCTCATGGGCGGCGCCGTCATCTACTGGTTCACAGGCGCCTCCACCCAGGCCGTCGTCACCGGAGCCTACCGCGCCGTCGTCTACATCAAGGACAACATGAAGCTCGACGCCGCCACCGCCGCCACCGAGGCCTCGAAGGAAGTCGTGAAGATCTGCACCCAGTATGCCCAGAAAGGCATGGTCAACATCTTCATGGTCATCTTCCTCCTCTCGCTCGCGCTGGCGTTCTTCGACCCCTTCTTCTTCATCGGCTACCTCGTCGGCATGGCCTTCTTCGGCCTCTTCCAAGCCATCTTCATGGCCAACGCCGGCGGCGCCTGGGACAACGCCAAGAAGATCGTCGAAG
>DAORVZ010000124.1:0-5997 GCA_035434005.1 Lacunisphaera sp. | reverse complement strand
AGTTCCTGGCTGGCGGCGCGGGTGAAGGCATTGCCGAGGGAGTGTTCCTTGTGGGTCAACGCATAGACCATGATGCGGGCCACGTAGTCCTGGCTTTTCTTGCCGAGCTCGACGGCGCCGTCGATGTCGTTGGCCTCGACCTTCTCGAGCATCTTGTCCACGAGCTCGGGCTCGCGGCGGCGGTTTTCGCGGACAATGAACAGCACGCGCTCGATGGCGACCGTGAACATCAGGAAGGAGACGATGAGGATCGGCCACATGATGGGGCCGCCATGCTTGAACAGCTCCATGGAGGTCATGGGGCTGCCGTCCGGGTTGGTGAGGAGGATCGCCAGGGGCAGGGATGCAGTAATCATAGTGCGGGTGGGTGAGTGGTTAAACCGTGGGTAATATTCCTGAAGGGGAAAGTCGGGAGACTAGGGTTAGCAGGTGCCGGGCCAGAAACGGAAACAGCTTCAACAGCACCAGCGGTGCGGCGAAGGGAGTGGGGAGTGGGTAAACGAATACAAAGTGACCAAAAACTTTCGGGAAACCGGATGCTGCCGAGAATAACTTTGGAGTGTCAATGCGCATTCTTGTGTCGTGCGACAAATTAATCCGCCCAAACCCAGCGTAAGACAATCCACTGATTTAAAATTGGCTGCCCGACTAGGAGTCGAACCTAGACAGAACGAGTCAGAGTCGTTCGTGCTACCATTACACCATCGGGCAGTGACAATCTTGCGCGCTCTTCAGCGGAGTATTTCGCGCAGCCCCGGCGGGGGAATGCCCGGCCCGCCGTGGCTCGTGAGAGCGAAAGCTGGAGCCGGCGATGGGATTCGAACCCGCAACCGCCTGTTTACAAAACAGGTGCTCTACCATTGAGCTACGCCGGCGAGGCGTTGCTGCGCAAACACACCAAAATGACTGGCAAAAAACGAAAATTTGGTGGCTCCCCCGGGACTCGAACCCGGAACCAATTGATTAAGAGTCAACTGCTCTACCATTGAGCTAGGAAGCCAAAAAAGAGGGCCAAAAATTAGTATCGCGGGTGTCATGTCAACGACATTTCCATGGCGACGCGAATCACCGCGTTCTCCTCGGGAAAATCGTGCTCGCGGGGCGCGTTGCCGGTTGCTTCCAGCTCTATTTACCCCGGTTGGCGGGCCTGACGGGCTGACCGGCCTCGTAGCAGCCTGCGCGGGTCGGGGTTTGGAGCAGGGTCGTG
Source organism: Lacunisphaera sp. (assembly GCA_035434005.1). Taxonomy (GTDB): domain Bacteria; phylum Verrucomicrobiota; class Verrucomicrobiia; order Opitutales; family Opitutaceae; genus Lacunisphaera. The sequence goes on along the minus strand of DAORVZ010000124.1, from coordinate 4,790 downwards.
GGCATGCACTTTGTCGGACAAAACACTTGCCATGACCCCACCCGTGCTCTGTTTTCGCCCGCTCCTCCCATGCAAAAGACCAAAAAGTCCGTTGCCAAGCGCTTCAAGATTTCCGCCAAAGGAAAGCTGATCCGCCGCACGCCTGGCTTCCGTCACCTGCTGGCCGCGAAGAGCACGAAGTCCAAACGACGTGCCTCCCGCGACAAGCTGGTCGCCGAAGGCCATGCGAAGCCGCTGCTCCGCTGCCTGCCCACCGGTCTCCGGTAAGCAAGCCGAAGCGCAAAAACCACAACTTGCCAGGCGGGTGAATCCTAACGAGACGACCCGCCGGCACTAAAACCACCACTATAACATGGCTCGTGTCACAAACTCCCCCGCGTCGCGCAAGCGCCGCAAGAAAGTGCTGAAATACGCCAAGGGCTATTTCGGCAATAAATCCAAGCTCTACCGCTACGCCAAGGAAGCGGTGCAGCATGCCTGGCAATACGCCTACATCGACCGCAAGAAGAAGAAGGCGAACATGCGCGCCCTCTGGATCGTGCGTCTGAACGCGGCCTGCCGCGAGGCCGGCATCACCTACAGCCGCTTCATCGAAGGCCTCAAGGCCGCCAGCATCCAACTCGACCGCCGCCAGCTCTCCGAGATCGCGATCGCCGACGCCACCGCGTTTGCCGCCCTCGTCAAGCAGGCCCAGGCCGCGCTGAAGTCCAAGGCCGCCAAGGCCTGACGCCCCCCGGCGGGCCCTTGCAGGCTCGCCTTCCGGTCCAAAAGACCCTTTCAGTGAAGGACGGGCTCCCCTGCGGGCCCGTCCTTTTTATTTTTCCATGCAAGCCACCCTCACCGCCCTCCTCGCCAAGGCCACGGCCGAGCTCCCGTCCCTCCAGACGCGCGCCGACTTCGAGGCCGCCAAGGCCCGCTATGTCGGCCCCCACGGTGAATTCACCGCGCTGATGAAGCAGATGGGCGCCGTGCCCAAGGAGCAGCGCCCCGCCATGGGCAAGCTCATCAACGAGGCCAAGGCGCAGCTCTCGGCCCAGCTCGACGCCACGTTGCAGCGCATCGGCGACGCCGAGATCACCGCGCAGCTCGGGCCGGCCATCGACCCCACGCTCCCGTCGCCCGACGCCGGGCCGGGCACCACCCATCCGCTCACCCTCGTGCGCGAGGAGATGTGCCGCATCCTCCGCAAGGCCGGCTTCACCGTCGTCGAGGGCCCCGAGGTCGAGACCGAGTATTACTGTTTCGACGCCCTGTGCACCCCCGCCGACCACCCGGCCCGCGACGCGCAGGACACCTTCTATTTCCCGGAGGCAGCGCGCTTCGGCAATGTCACCAAGAAGACCCCGGCCGAGAAATACCTCCTGCGCACGCACACCTCCTCCGTGCAGATCCGCACCATGCTCAAGGGCGAGCCGCCGATCCGCGTCGTGTCCCCCGGCCGCGTCTATCGCCGCGACACCTCCGACGCCACGCACAGCGCCAACTTCCACCAGCTCGAGTGCCTTTACGTCGACAAGAACGTCACCGTGCGCGACCTGAAGGCGCTGCTCGACTACATCTTCGCCTCGCTCCTGGGGAAGGACACCATCACGCGCTTTCGCCCGCACTACTTTGGCTACACCGAGCCGAGCTTCGAGGTGGATCTGTCCGCGAAGCACCTGCCGAAGGTGAACAAGGACTGGATCGAGATCGGCGGCTGCGGCATGGTCGATCCGGCCGTATTCGAGGGCGTGGGCTACGACCCCAACGTCTGGAGCGGCTACGCCTTCGGCATGGGCCTCGAGCGTCTCGCCATGCTCATGTATGGCATCGATGACATCCGCTACTTCTACCAAAACGACCTGCGCTTCCTGAAACAATTTGCCTGATGTATTTAACCACGAAGAACACGACGTTCACGAAGCAGGATCTTGGTTCCGTTCTTCGTGCGCTTCGTGACCTTCGTGGTGAATTAAGAACATGAAACTCTCCCGCAACTGGCTCCGGCAATACGTCCGGCTCTACGCCACCACCGAAGAATTGCAGCGCGCCATCACCTTCCTCGGCTTCGAGGTCGAGGGCGTGCAGACAACCGGTCTGCCGCCGCTCGAAAACGTCGTGGTCGGCGAGATCAAGACCCGCGCCAAGCACCCGAACGCCGACAAGCTTTCCGTGTGCACGGTCGACGTCGGTCCCGCCCACGGCGGCGTGCGCACCATCGTGTGCGGCGCGCCCAACTGCGACGCGGGCCACCGCGTGCCCGTGGCCCTGCCCGGCGCCGTCCTGCCGGGTGATTTCAAGATCAAGCAGTCCAAGATTCGCGGCCAGCAGTCCGACGGCATGATGTGCGCCGCCGATGAACTCGGCCTGAGCGGCGATCACGCCGGTCTCCTGCTCCTCGCGCCGGATGCCCCGATCGGAGAGGCGCTCAACAAAGTGATGCCGGACGGTGACACCGTGTTCGACATCGAGGTCACGCCCAACCGCCCCGACGCGCTCTGCCACCTCGGCATGGCCCGCGAACTCGCGGCCTGGCTGCGGGCAGAGCTCCAGTTTCCCGCCATCAAGTATGACGGCAAGGCCGGTGCCGCTGCGCGCCCGGACATCCTGAAGGGCATCCGCGTCGATGCGCCCGAGGACTGCCCGCTCTACGTCGGCATCGCCGTGGCCGGCGTGAAAGTCGGCCCCAGCCCCGCGTGGATGCAGGAACGTCTGCTCGCCGTCGGCCTGCGCCCCATCAACAATCTCGTCGACGTGGGCAACTACGTCATGCTCGAGTTCGGCCAGCCGCTGCACGTCTTTGACGCGAAGAAGATTGCCGGCCGGCAGCTCGTCGTCCGCCGCGCCACCGACGGCGAGAAACTCGTGACGCTCGACGAGAAGGAGCGCACCCTCAACAGCCGCATGCTCGTCATCGCCGACGAGGGCCGGCCGCTCGTCATCGCCGGCCTCATGGGCGGGCACGACGCGGGCGTGGACGCCACCACGACCGACATCATCCTCGAGGCGGCGTGTTTCCGCCCGCAATCCATCCGCTGGACCTCCCGGCGACTCGGCCTCACCTCCGATTCCGCCTACCGGTTTGAGCGCGGCGTGGACCCGCACGGCACGGTGGCGGCGGCGCGCCGCGCCATTGACCTGATTCTGGAGACCGCCGGCGGCACCGTCGCCGGCCCGGTGATGACAGCGGGCGGCGGCCGCCCGTGGTCGCGCGAGATTTTGGTCACGCCCAATTACATCCGCGCCAAACTTGGCTTCGATGTCACCGATGACGAGATGCGCGACACCCTGATCGGTCTCGCGCTGCCTATCACGGCGGAGCAGGAGACCGCCGGCGGCCTGGAGTGGACCGTGTCCATCCCGAGCCACCGCCGCGACCTCGACCGGCCCATCGACCTCGTGGAGGAAGTGCTGCGCATTTACGGCACCGACCGCGTCCCGTCGGCCCTCTGTGCCGGGCCGGCGCTCGTCGATGGCGACGACGATCCCATCGCCCGCTTCAACCGACAGGTGACCGACTATCTGGTCGGCCAGCATTTCCACGAGGTGGTCAACTACACGCTGCGCTCGCAGACCGAGCTGGCCACCTGGGTCTCCGCCGCCGCGGCCAAGGAGCTGGCGCTCGCCAATCCGTTTGTGGACGACCAGTCCCACCTGCGCCCGACGCTGATCATGGGCATCCTCGAGTCACTCAAGCTCAACCAGTCGCGCGGCGTCCCGGCGGCGCGCCTCTTTGAGACGGGGCGCGTGTTCATGGAGCTGAATGGCACCGTGCAGGAGTGCGTGGCCGCAGGCTTTGTGCTTTGTCACAACCCGAAGGATCGCGCCTGGCTAGGCCGGTCCGAGCCGGATTTCTACGCGGTGAAGCGCCATATCGAGATTCTCGCCCGCGCGGCCGGCCTTGATTTGGCGGCGCAGCCGCTGGTGCCCGTGCGCGGAGCCTACTGGGGTTGGCAGGAGGGCCAGTCGGCCGCCGCCGGGGAAATGCAGGACGGTTGGACCGCCCGGTTCGGCCTGCTGAATCTCGCCATGGTCCGCGCCGCCGGCCTCGAGGGCAAGGTCTGGGCCGGCACGCTGGCCTTGCTGCCGCAGAAACTCACTACGGCGGTCGGCCACCCGCGCTACCGCCCCTTCAGCCTTTTCCCCGCGGCCCTGCGCGACCTCGCGCTCGTGGTGGATGCTGATCGCCCGGCTGACGAGGCGCGGGCGCAGTTGCTCCAAGCCGCGAGGGCGGCGACCGCCGGGACAGCCTTCGCGGTCGAGGCGGTCACCGTGTTCGATGTCTATTCGGGCAAGGGTTTGCCGGAGGGGAAGAAGAGTCTGGCGTTTGCGCTCTCCTTCCGTTCGGCGGAGCGCACCCTGACGGACGACGAGGTCAACACGGCCTTTGGAAAAATCCAGCAGGCCATCGCGGCCGATGGCACGATGAGTGTTCGGACTTGAGGCCGGTGGCGGTGGTCTGTGACCGCCGTTTCCGTTTCCTCAGGTCGCGAAGCGCTCCAGAAAAGCGCGCACATCCGACGGCACGGTCTTGGGCAGGTTGGGCACGATCAGCCGGAAGAGATGGCGCACCTCGCTGGCCTGGGTGGGCGTCAGCTTGGCCTTGGCGTCGGCCAGTGGGGTGATCTGCAGGCCGGGAGTCTGGGCGCTGCCGCGGAGACAGTAGCCGCAGGCCAGCAGCTCGAAATAGTGGATCACCTTGCCGCTTTCATCACGCCAGATGCTGAGCCTGGTCTCGTCCTCGCCCGCATACTGCTCTTTTTTCAGGCCCGCCACGTCCTGGGTCACGCTCTTGGCGTCGACGGGACTTA
>DAORVZ010000123.1:0-6026 GCA_035434005.1 Lacunisphaera sp. | reverse complement strand
AGAAATGCTCCTCGGGAAGCGCGAGGCCACGTCGAGCCGTGTCGGCGAACTTCGCCCCACCCTCGCCATGCCCCTTCGAGGTGCCGGCGACTTCGGGGATGCCCTTGCCGATGATCGTCTTGGCGATGATGAGCTGGGGTTTGCCGCTCTTGGCCTTCTTGGCCTTGTTGATGGCCTTGAGGATCGCGGTCAGGTCGTGGCCGTCGGCGAGGGTCTGCACGTCCCAGTTCATCGCCTTGAAGCGCAGCGCTGTGTTCTCGCTCTGCGTCTTGTCGGCCATGGCATCGAGGGTGACATCGTTGGCGTCGTAAATGAGGATGAGATTGTCGAGACCCTGATGGCCGGCGAACTCGACCGCCTCCATCGCGACGCCTTCCTGCATACATCCGTCGCCCGCAAGACAGATGACGTGGTGGTTGAATATCTCGTGACCCGGCGCGTTGAACCGCGCAGCCGCCATCTGGCCGGACATGGCCAGGCCGACGGAGTTGCCGATGCCCTGCCCCAACGGACCCGTCGTGCACTCGACGCCCGGGGTCTCATGGAACTCGGGGTGCCCGGGCGTCTTGCTGTGGAGGACGCGGAAGTTCTTCACGTCGTCGAGCGACAGATCGTAGCCGCTCAGGTGGAGCCAGCTGTAGAGGAACATCGAGCCGTGACCGGCGGAGAGGACGAAGCGGTCGCGGTTGAGCCAGCGAGGTTCGTCAGGGTTATGGACCAACGTATGGCCATAGAGCACGGCCCCGATCTCGGCGCACCCGAGTGGCAAGCCGAGGTGGCCGGAGGAACACTTGTGGACGGCGTCGATGGCGAGGCCACGGGCCTGATTGGCGGCTTGGGCGAGAATGTCGGTCTGGAGTTTCATGGAAAAGAAAGGGGGCGTGTGAAGGGTGAATGTTCATTTACGCCGCCCGCAGAGGGCGTGCAAAGCCCAATTTTTGGCATAAAAAAAGCGAGCCGTTCGGGCTCGCTTTGAAAGTATGCGGGTCGGGTGACTCAGGCCTTGGCGGCGGCGTCGTAGCGCTTCTCCTTGACGGCCATGGCGGCCTTGCCGGAGCGGTCGCGGAGGTAGTAAAGGCGGGCGCGGCCCGGCTCGGAGTCCTTCTCCACCTCGATCTTCTCGAGGTTCGGGGAGTTCACCGGGAACACGCGCTCCACACCCTCGCCGTAGCTGATGCGGCGGACGGTGAAGGTCTCGTGGATGCCGCTGCCCTTGTGGGCGATGACGACGCCGGCGAAAACCTGCACGCGCTCCTTGTCACCCTCGCGGACCTTGGTGTGCACGCGGACACCGTCGCCGACTTTGAACGGCGCAACTTTATGTTTCACCTGGGCTGCGGTGATTTCTTGGATGATGGGATTCATGGCTGGGAGTTATTTGAGTAAATCGGGTCTGACTTTCTGCGTTTTTTCCACCTGCTGCGCGTGCCGCCACTTCTCGATCTCGCCATGGTTGCCTGAAAGGAGCACTTCCGGCACTGACATGTCGCGATAAACGGCTGGACGCGTGTATTGAGGAAAGTCGAGCAACTTGCTGGTGAAGCTTTCTGTCGTCAACGACTTTTCTTCCCCGAGCACGCCGGGGATGAACCGGGCCAACGCGTCGATCACCACCGCCGCTGCAAGTGTGCCGTTGGTAAGCACATAATCCCCGATGCTGATCTCCTGATCGATGATTTTTTCGCGGATCCTCTGGTCGATTCCCTCGTAGTGGCCGCTCAAAAGCACGAGGTGCTTTTGCTGCGACAGTTCCAGTGCCAGGGCCGGCGAAAGCGGGGTGCCGTCGGGGGTCAGGTAGATGCGCCGGCAGCCGGGGGTCGCGACCTGCTCGATGGCGTCAAAGACCGGCTCGCACTTGAGGACCATGCCGGCGCCGCCGCCGAACGGGCGGTCGTCGGTCGTGCTGTGCTTGTCCCTGGCCCAGTCGCGGAGGTTGTGGATCTTGATGTCGAGCAGCTTCGCCTCCTGGGCGCGCCCCATCATGCTCTCGGACAAAAAGCCGTCGAGCATGGCGGGGAAAAGCGTCAGGACGTCGATGCGCATGGGAAATTAATTAAACGCGGAGGGCGCGGAGGACACGGAGAAAACCCTGCCCGCCAAAAACAAAACCCCGGATTGCTCCGAGGTTGGGGATGGGAACTTCGCGTTCTCCGCGATCTCCGCGTTACAACGATCAGGCGACCGTGGCGGCCGCGACGCGCTTGGCGCGCTTGATCATCGAGTGCATGGTCGCGGTGGGCTTGGCGCCCTTCGAGACCCAGTAGTCGACGCGGTCGAGCTTGATGGTCAGCACGTTGCCCTTGGCGCGCGGGTTGTAGGCGCCGATCTGCTCGACGGCGTCACCATCGCGGCGGGAGCGCTCCTCGGCCACGACCACACGGTAGTGCGGTTCGTTCTTGGTGCCGACGCGGGAAAGACGGATTTTGAGTGCCATTTGATGTATCTGGTTGCTTAACGGGAAGCGGAATTGCGGTTGGAAAAGGGGCAGAATGGACGGAACAACTTTGCCCTTGTCAAGCCCCCAGTGCCACCCCTCCATCCGACCCTTAACGCACCCAATTTTATGCTCAAAGCCGGTATCGTCGGTCTCCCCAACGTGGGCAAGTCCACCCTCTTTAACGCCCTGACCCGCAGCCGCAAGGCCGAGGCGGCCAATTACCCGTTCTGCACCATCGACCCCAACGTCGGCGTCGTGATCGTGCCGGATGAGCGCGCCTACGTCCTCCAAAAAATCGCCAAGACCAACGTCGTGGTGCCAGCCGCCATCGAGTTCGTGGACATCGCCGGCCTCGTCGCCGGTGCCAGCAAGGGCGAGGGCCTCGGCAACCAGTTCCTCGCCAATATCCGCGAGGTCGACGCCATCGTGCAGGTCGTGCGCTGCTTCGAGGATTCCGATGTCGTCCACACCATGGGCGGCGTGGACCCAGTCCGCGACATCGAGGTCATCACCACCGAACTCGTGCTCGCCGATCTCGACGCCGTCGCCAAACGCATGTCGAAGACGCAAAAGGCAGCGAAGACTGGCGACAAGGAGGCGGTGATCGAACTCGCACTCCTCACGAAGCTCGAGCCCCACCTGAACTCCGGCAAGACCGCCAACACCCTGCCTGCCACGCCCGAGGAGATCGCGCTGATGAAGCTGTTCCAGTTGCTCACGGCCAAGCCTGTGCTCTTCGCCTGCAATGTCGCCGAGTCCGACCTCGCCACCGCCGAGCAGAATCCCTTCGTCCAGAAGGTCGCGGAATATGTCCGCACCCACCACGACGCCGCCTACGTGCCGATCAGCGCGAAGATCGAGGCCGAGCTCATCGACCTGCCGCCCGAGGAGGCGAAGGCGTTTCTCAAGGATCTCGGTGTCGACGACTCCGGTGTCTCCTCACTCATCAAGGGCACCTACGGCCTGCTCGGCCTGATGACCTACTTCACCGCCGGCGAAAAGGAAGTGCGCGCCTGGACCATCAAGAAAGGCTGGAAGGCCCCGCAGGCCGCCGGCGTCATCCACACCGATTTCGAGAAGGGCTTCATCAAAGCCGAGATCGTCTCCTACGAAGACCTCACCCGCCTCGGCTCCGTCGCCGCCGCCCGTGAGGCCGGCAAATACCGGCTCGAGGGCAAGGAATACGTATTCCACGACGGCGACGTGGCGCTATTCCGATTCAGCAATTAATCGGCCCGATACGTCTGCTTACGTTGGATCTCGCGGAGTCGTTTCTCACTTGCCAGTGGGAAGATGTAGGTCCCCAGTAACGCCTAGGGTAATACACCCATGAAACGGCGCTCAACCACCACGTCACAACCAGTCTGCACAAAGATGCTTGTCAGGGTAACCATGGTCGTTTTTGCACTGCTGACCGGGGCGACCGGGGCATTTGGCCAAACGCTTTATTGGGATACAAATGGGGCCACCGCAGGCACGGGCGCAAATCCTGCGGGCACTTGGTCCACGGGCGTGGCCAATTGGTCCGCCAACAGCGCGGGCACCAGTGGCACGATCGTAAACTGGGCCAACTGGTCTGCCGCCGTGTTCAGCGCGGGCACCAATGGCACCGGCTCCTACGCCGTAACTGTTTCCGGCAACGTCGGTATTTCCAGTCTCACGATCGAGGAAGGCTTGCCGACCTTTACCGGCGGCACGATCCAGTTCAGCGGCACCCCTGATTTCTTCGTGGCCTCGGGGTCGACCGCGACAATCAACAGCGCGGTCGACGACCAATACTACGGCGGCATCAATAAAACAGGCACGGGCAACCTCGTGCTCGGAGGCAGCAACACCTTTCAAGCCCCGGTGACCGTCAGTGCCGGCACCCTGACCTTGTCGAGCAATTTGGCGCTGGGTGCCACCGGGACTTACGGTAACACCGTGGCGTCCGGCGCCTCGCTGGCCTTACAGGGGGGCATCGCCGTGGCGGAAGCCAACGTCGGCCTCTCCGGCACAGGGGTTGGGAGCGGCGGGGCGCTGCGCAATATCAGCGGCAACAATTCTTTCTCCGGCTCGGTGACCTTTAACAACGACGCCATGATCGCCTCCGATAGCGGCACCCTCACGCTCAGCGGCGATTTCTCCGCCAGCAAAAACGCGACCTTCGCCGGCGCTGGCAACATCGCGCTCACCGGCGGCGGCTACGGCGCCGGTAACCTCACCCAGTCCGGCACGGGCACCCTCACCTTCTCCGGCAGCACGTCGACTTCCCTCAGCGGCGACCTCAACATCAACAGCGGCACCGTCGCGCTCGCCAAGAGCGGCGGGGCCACCGCCGTGGCCAGCGCCAACATCAACGTCGGTGACGGCGCCGGCGCAGCGGGCTCGGCCGTGCTCCGCCTCGACGCCAGCAACCAGATCAGCGACGGCACGAACGTCACGGTGAAAGCCGATGGCAATTTCAACCTAAACGGCTACAGCGAAGGCCTGAAGTCCCTCACCACGCTCTCGGGCAGTCAGGTCACGGTGGGCAGCGGCGGCGCGCTCACCATCGGCACATACGGTGGTGGCACCTCCTCCCTCGCCGGCACCCTCAATGTCAGCGGCGGCAGCCTCGCGTTCTCGGGTGGCACGAACACCGTCACCAGCAGTGGCGTGGTCAACCTGGGCGGAGGCTCGCTGGCGGTGACGAACGGCACGAACAATTTCGCAGGCGCGGTCAACCTCGCGGGCGGCACAGCGGCGGTTTCCGGCGGGGGCAACTCTTTCACCGGTGCCACCAATCTCGGCGGCGGCACGATGACCTTCAGCGCCGGCACCAACACCGTGAACAGCGCGGTCGACTTCGGCACCGCCGGGACGCTCGCCTTCAGCGGCGGCACCAACTCCCTCGGCGGCACGTTCACCGGCACCGGGTCCGTGACGCTCTCCGGCGGCTCGCTCACCGCGATTAGCGCAATCGCGCTTCCCGGCGACCTGCAACTCGGCGGAGGCACGCTGCTGCTTTCGGGTTACAACCTCACGGTCGGCACCCTGCACATCACCGGCAACAGCACGATCGATTTCGCCGGAGGCAATTCCACGCTCATCGCCAGCAACTTCCTCCTCGATTCCGGCGTGGTTCTGACCGTCGCGAACTGGACGGCGGCCGCCGACTATTTCTTCGCGCAAAACTGGGTCGGCGCGGTGGCGAACGTCAGCAACGCGGATCCCATGAACCGCGTGGTCTTTAGCGGTTACAACGCCAGCCAGACCCACTGGGACTCCTTCGACAAGCAGGTCACACCCGTGCCGGAGCCTGCCACTTATGGCATCCTACTGATCGGCGCACTGATCGGATTCTTCGCTTGGTGCCGCCGCCCGCGAGGCCGATAAATACCGGCTCGAGGGCACGGAATACCTCTTCCACGACGGCGACGTGGCTTTGTTTAGGTTTAACAACTAGTTAGCTTCACCGATGGATAATGGTGTGGAAAATCAAGAAATTGGAGATACACACTAAAGCCAATCGATGAAGATTGGTCGCGCATATATAGCAACCTGCCGCGTCCGCACCCACTGGCAATCCGTGCGGCTCGGTGCCTTGGTGCTGCTCGCCTGTGTGGCC
>DAORVZ010000122.1:0-6031 GCA_035434005.1 Lacunisphaera sp. | reverse complement strand
GTGCTGCGGCTCCGGGACGACGTGGAAGATTTCGGGCATGGGAGGGGAAGAAGTGAGAGTGAAAGTGAGAGGGGCAAGAAGCTCCAAGCTCCAACATCCAAGCTCCAGAGAATGTTTAAGCTTTCAATGGAGGGAAATCAGATGACTCGATGTTTGGCCGTTGGCGGTTGGAGTTTCTCTGGATGTTGGAGTTTGGTCCTTGGAGCTTCCCGGGCGTTTGTCCTCAAACGCCCGAGTTGGCTTGGGCGATAGGAGTTTTGCCCGCGAGGAACAGGGTCAAGTTCTCCACCGCGCAGCTGGCCTGGCGCTGGACGCTCTCGTGGGTGCGCGAACCGATGTGCGGCGTGAGCACAGTGCCGGGTAGACCGAGGAGCGGGTGGTCGGCTGGCGGCGGCTCCTGGTCGAGCACGTCGGCGCCGTAACGGATCTGGCCGGCCTTGATGGCTGCGACGAGCGGGGCGAGCTCGATGAGTTCGCCGCGGCCGGTGTTGACGATGACCGTGCCGGGCTTGAGGAGGCCGAGGCGGCGGGCGTCCAGCAGGCCCTTGGTCTTCTCGGTGAGTTTGGTGTGGAGGGAGACGAAATCGGCCTGCTTGAGGGCGGCGTCTAAATCCTCGATCCGCTCGATACCGTGCCAGCGGGCGAAGTCCTCCTCCCAGTAGTTGGCGAACACGATGACGCGGAGTCCGAAGGCGCGGGCGCGGATGGCGACCTCCTTGGAAATGCGGCCGAGGCCGACGAGCAGGAGCGTCTTGCCGCAGAGTTCGTTGCCGGTGATGCGCGTCCAGCGGCCAGCGGCGACGTGGTTGGCCTCGACGACGAGGTTGCGCACGACGGCGAGCAGGAGGGCGAAGGTGTGCTCGGCGACCGTGGTGTGGTTGACGCCGGGGGTGAAGAGGACGGGAACCTTGAGGTCGGTGGCGGCCTTGACGTCGATCTTGTCGAGGCCGATGCCGTATTTGGAGATGACCTTGAGGCGCGGAAGCGATTTCTGGATGACCGCGCGCGTCAGGGCGTCGTCGCCGCAGAGATAGGCGTCGAACTGGCCGGCCAGCTCCAGCATCCGGGACTCGGGAAGCGGCCCGCGTTCGCGGACGAGATCGAAGCCGGCTTTGGCCAGCATGTCGTGGTGGATGCCGGGCGTGTCTTGAAACGAGGTGGTCGTGAGGAGGACGCGTGTCATGGGAGTGCGCCGGAGCGCGTGTTGTGGGAAGGGAGTTGAGAGCGAACGACCGTGACACTCAAAGCGAAACTTGCGTCACCTCTGTCATGTGCGGAAAATACACCCGCCCTGACGGGCACCCCTCTCCAGAGGGGATTTTGGCTCGCGAAGTTTCCCTCTGAATAGGGGTGGCGCGTGGCACCCGGGGTTTGTGGTTTGTAGGAGCCTGCTTGCAGGCGACCCCAGATCGCCTGTAAACTGGCTCCTACATGTCAGCCAAGCCCCATGTCCCCGCCACCCGGCAGCTGAAGAAGCGTCTCGGCGCTTCGGTCGATACCTCGAAACACGGTTGTTGGGCCGCTTCGTTCGACAGCAGCAAGATATCATTCCTGCCGGAGGCAGTCATCACGCCGCGAAAGGAGAAGGAGGTCGGCATCTTGTTGGAGCTGGCGAACAAGCACCGCGTGCCGGTCACGGTGCGCGGGCGGGGCACTACGTTGATGGGTTCGGCGGCGCCGGTGCGCGGCGGTTGGGTCATCGACATGCGGAAGCTGAAGGGCATCAAGATCGACGCCGACGCCGGTCTGGCGCACGCCGGTGCCGGGGCCACGACCGGCGACATCCAGCGGGCCGCCGCGGCGCAGGGCTGGTTTTATCCGCCGGACCCGTCGTCGAAGGAATATTGCACCATCGGCGGCAACATCGCCTGCAACGCCGGCGGCATGCACGGCGGTAAATACGGCGTGACGCGAGATTTTGTCATCGCCCTGCGCGGCTTTCTGCCGACGGGCGAGTTCGTGGAGTGGGGGACGGCCACCAAGAAATTTGCCGCCGGTTTCAACCTGCGCGACCTGTGGATCGGCAGCGAGGGCATGCTCGGCGTCGTGACCGGGGCGGTGCTCAAGCTCGTGCCGATGCCCGCTGCGCGCTGGACGCTGCTGACGGCGTTTGCCGACGAGACCGCGGCACTGGGCGCGGCGAAGAAACTTTTCCGGCAGCGCGTGCAGCCGGCCATCTGCGAGTTCCTCGACCGCGAGAGTGTGCTCTGCGCCGAGCGGGCCACGGGCAAGACCGTGTTCCCCGGCCAGGCCGGGCGGCCGGTCATCTTGTTGGAATTGGCGGGTTCGCTGGCCGAGGTGGACGACCTGAAGCAGGCCGTGCTCGCCTGGGCGCAAAGTAACACGGTGGCTTTCCGCGAGGCCACCAACCGCGCCGAGGTCGAGGAGCTGTGGGCCGTGCGGCGGAAATGCTCCGGCGCGATGTTCGAGCTCGGCGACGCGAAGCTAAACGAGGACATCGTCGTGCCGATGCGCCATTACGAGAAGTTCGCGCGATTCATCACGCAGCTCAAGAGGCGCTCGAAGCTGCCGATCCCGACCTTCGGCCATCTGGCCGACGGCAACCTGCACGTGAACATCATGTATCACCGCGACAACCAGGCCGAGACCAAGGCCGCCGAGGCGGCGGTGCAGCGGCTCATGGAAACGGTCGTGTCGCTCGGCGGCGCCATCTCCGGCGAGCACGGCATCGGCCTGGCCAAGACGCCTTTCCTGCGCCTCCAGCACAACCCGGCGCAGATCCGCGCCATGCAGGCCGTCAAGCGCGCCCTCGATCCGCGCGGTATTCTGAATCCGGGCAAGATGTTCAAGGAAGTCCGCATCTGGAAATACCCGAAACTGGCGATCAAACTGCCGTGGGATCATAAGTGAGACTTGCCCGAGAAACTGTTTTTCCGTTGAGTGACCGTGTGATCGTCCCCCAGCCATTCCAGTATCAGGGCAGCAAAAGGGCGCTGGCACCGATGATTTTTCCTTATTTGCCGGGAAAATTTCGCCGGTTGGTCGAACCCTTTGCCGGCTCCGGCGCGATGTCACTGGCCTGCGCGGCTTATGCGCGAAGCGGCCGCTTTTGGCTCAATGACCTTAACCAGCCGCTGGCGGAGTTGCTCAACCTGATGATCAACCGCCCGGAGGAATTGGCCGACGCTTACGCAGACCTCTGGCGAGCCGATGCGGGCGATGCCTTGGAGCACTTCTATGCGGTGCGCGAGCAATTCAACCGCACGCAGGATGCCAAGCTGTTTCTCTATCTACTGACGCGCTGCATCAAGGGCGCTGTCCGCTACAACAGTGAGGGATTGTTCAATCAGAGTCCCGACAAGCGTCGCCTAGGGACACGACCCGAGACGATGCGTCGTAACATCCTGGCTGTTTCCCTGCTCCTGCGCGGCAAGGCCGTTGTGACCTCCCATGATTTCCGTGATGTGCTGGCTGCTGCCGAACCCGAGGACGTGATCTACATGGACCCGCCCTATCAGGGCACGTCAGGTGAACGAGATTCCCGTTACTTGGCCGGACTGTCCTTCGATGACTTTGTCGCCGCTTTGGATCAGCTCAATGTCGGCGGTCGGCGGTATATCATCAGTTACGATGGACGGACGGGGGATAAATCCTACGGAGAACCGTTGCCGGCCTATTTGCGGCTGACGAAGATCGAATTAGAAGCAGGGCGTTCGAGTCAGGCGACCCTGCTAGGTCGAGAAGAAGCGACGGTAGAATCGTTGTATCTTTCACCCGCCCTCTCGGCGCAGGCCGGTTCGTTGCCAAAAAAAATAAAGCGACGCTTGGTGGAGCAGACGACCTTATTCTGAGCCATGCCGAAGTCGCCTCAGTATTCCGCCGCGTTTCTGAAACTGTGTCGGGCTGTGACGGCCAAACGTCCGAAGACCGTGATCGGGCACATTCTCAAGCATGGGCAGATCACCACCGAGGAACTGAAGAATCTTTACGGCTACAATCATCCTCCTCGGGCGGCGCGGGACGTGAAGGAGCATGGTATCCCGATTGAGCGCGTGACCGTGACCGGCTCGGACGGACGTAAGATTGCGGCCTATCGGTTCGGCGATCCCAAGACGGCCCGAATTCGCCGGTCAGACGGGCGCACCGGACTCTCCAAGCAAATCAAGGAGGCTCTCATCCGGCAGTATGGATGCCGGTGTTTTATCTACGCGGAGGAAATGCCGGAAGCCTCGCTCCAAATGGATCATCGCGTGCCTTTCGAGGTGGGCGGAGAATCGAAGAGCATGCATCCGGATGAGTTCATGTTGCTCAGCGGGTCGGCCAACCGGGCCAAGAGCTGGTCCTGTGAGCATTGTGAGAACTGGAAAAAGCTGAAGGATCGCGAGGTTTGTCTGTCCTGCTATTGGGCCTATCCCGAGAAACACTCCCATGTGGCGATGCAGCAACTTCGTCGAGTGGATCTGGTTTGGCAGGGGGCTGATACCGCCCACTATGAACGACTGAAGGCGGACGCGATCGCCGCAGGGCTGGCGATACCGGAATCTGTGAAGCAGGTATTGAAGAAGACTCTTCCAGAATAGGCAAAATTCCGGCTGGAGCAGGGACGAGGGGATTGACGAGCCCAAAATCGCGATTGCGAGCAACTTTTCCGAGGGGAAACGGGTGCTTTTTCCGTTGCACCGCCGAAACGCGCTGCCTCTAGTTTGCCCTTTAAGCTCAATGCATCTTAAGGCGCTAAAACTTCACGGCTTCAAAAGCTTCGCCGACAACACGACCCTCAGTTTCGAGCCCGGTGTGACCGCCATCGTCGGTCCCAACGGCTGCGGCAAGAGCAACATCGCCGACGCCATCCGCTGGGTGCTGGGCGAGCAAAGCGCCAAGGCCCTGCGCGGCGGCAAGATGCAGGACGTCATCTTCGAGGGCGCCGACACCCGCAAGCCGGCCCAGTTCTCCGAGGTCGCCCTGGTCATGACCGAGTGCGAGAAGCAGCTCGGCAGCGAGTTCCACGAGATCGAGATCATGCGCCGGGTGGCCCGCGACGGCGGCGGCGAATACTACTTTAATGGCCAGCCCTGCCGCCTGAAGGACATCCACAAGCTTTTCATGGACACCGGCGTCGGCCGGACCAGCTATTCGATCATGGCGCAGGGCCAGATCGACCAGATCCTGTCATCCAAGCCCGAGGAGCGCCGCGTGGTGTTCGAGGAGGCCGCCGGCATCACCAAATACAAGAGCCAGCGTCGCGAGGCGATGAACAAGCTCGCGCTCACGGAGCAGAATCTCTCGCGCGTGTCCGATGTCGTGGCCGAGGTCGCCCGCCAGATCGGCTCGTTGAAGCGCCAGGCCGCGAAGGCCATGCGCTACAAACGCCTCAGTTTCCGCCTGCGCCATCTGGCGCTGGCCCAGAACGGCCACCAGTTCGGCCTGCTCAGTGCGGTGCTCACCGAGCTCGACGGCCGGGTGAACTCCCTCCGCGAGGCCGCCGACACACGTCGCGCCACGCTCGAGGAGCGCAGCGTGAAGCTCAACGAGGGCCGCACCCTCCGCAATTTCCTCGGTCAGCGCGTGCAGGATGCCCAGCAGGCCGTGTTCGATCTCCGCTCGCAGAAGGAGGCCGCCGAGAACGCCGCGAACATGGCGTCGGTCAAGCGCACCGCCCTCGTCGAGCGCCTCGATGCCGGCAAGGACGACCTTTCCGAGCTCGAGATGCAGCGCCGCGAGCTGGCCACCCAGGTGGACAGCAGCGCCCAGGACAAGGATGCCCAGCTCACCTTGCTCGGCAGCTCCGACGCCGTCTTCCAAGACCGCAACCGCGAGCTGGCCGTCACCGAGGGCGAGCTGACCAAGGCCGAGCAGCAGCTCAGCCAGGACAAGTTCCACCTCCTGCAGCTCGAGAGCGCCGTGGCGCGCCACCGCACCGAGAGCTCCGGCCTCGAGGTCGACGCCCGCACGAGCCAGAACAAGTTCGACTCCCTTTCACAGGAACTCGCCGATCTCCGCGCGGCCGTTGAGGGTGCGGCCGCCGCCTTGTCCGAGGCCTCCTTCGCCACGTCGCTCTCGGAGAGGAACG
>DAORVZ010000121.1:0-6067 GCA_035434005.1 Lacunisphaera sp. | reverse complement strand
GGCCACCGCTCTAGTCTGCGCCGGCCTGCATTCGCTGGCCCGGCCGCTTTGGGGCCTCGAGGTCCTCTGGGGCTTTCTGATTTTCACGCTCTGCTATGTCGCTTGGGCAAAAAAATCCCCTCTCCATGCTTTCTGGATGACGGTTTCCCTGCACGCTTTGCACAACCTCGTGCCAACCCTGGCACTCGCCGTATTTTATCGCGCCGGTTGAACAGCCTGAGCCAGGGCCTGCAGCTTGGCAGGGCTCTTGATGCCGGGGGACTGCTCCACCCCGCTGTTCACGTCGACGAACTTCGCCCCAGTGGCGGCGATGGCTGAAGCGATGTTGTCCGGGCTGAGACCGCCGGAGAGAATCCAAGTCTTCTCGGCGTGCGCCACGCGGTGGCGCTTAAACTTGGCCCAGTCGCCCGTCTCGCCGGTGCCGCCAAACTTTTCCACGTGAAAGGCATCAAGCAGGAAGGTGTCGGCGAGAGGCAGCCACTCAAGTTTCACGTCCTGCCCCGGCGGCAGTTTCGGCGCAAGCCAGAGTCTACCGCGACCAACGATATGACTCCATTGCGCAATGGCCGCTCCCGATGTCTCAGCGCTGAAGTGAATCTGAAAATGATCGAATCCGAGTTGCTCAAGCGCGGCCAGTTCCGCGGCGGATGGCTCGACGCACACAGCCACCCTTTTCTGCGAGGGCAGGCCATCCTTCATCGTCGCGTATTGAGCGACAGTGAGGTGGCGCGGCGACTTCGCGTGGAAAATGAAACCCAGGCAGTCCGCCCCCACGGCGGCGGCAGCATCGGCATCCACCAGCGAGGTGATGCCGCAAACCTTCAGTCCGGTGCCATTAATCATTTCACAGGAGGAAACGGAGAAAACGGAGGGAAGCCAATCATCTCTGTTCTCTCCGTTGCCTCCTGTTAATTCAGAAGGAATTGATGGCTTTGATCACGTGTTCGACCTGCTCGTCGGTCAGCTCGGGGAAGATCGGCAGGCTGATGCAGGTTGCACTGGTCTTCTCAGCGATTGGCAGGCTGTCGGCGGCATAACCGAGCGAGGCGTAACACGGCTGCCGGTGCATCGGGCCGGGATAGATGATCTCGGTGCCGATGCCGTTCTTTTCCAAGTGCACGCGCAGGTCGTCGCGCTTCGGGTGCAGCAACGTGAACTGGTGCCACACCGACTCGCCGTAGGCCGGCACGACCGGCAACTGCACATCAGGGCGCTTGATGCCGGCGCGATACTGCGCAGCAATGGCGCGGCGGCGGGCGGTCCAGCCGGCGAGCTTCGTCAGCTTGATGTTGAGCACCGCGCCCTGGAAGCCGTCCATCCGGAAGTTGAAGCCGACCTCGGTGTGCGTGTAGCGCTTGGGCGAGCCATGCACGCGCAGCAGCTGGGCCTTGTCCATGACAGCCGCGTGCTTCGAGACAAACGCCCCTCCCTCGCCGCAGCCGCCAAGGTTCTTGGTCGGATAAAAGCTGAACGTGCCGCAGTCGCCGATGCCGCCGACCGGCGCGCCCTTGTAGCTGGCGCCGACGGCCTGCGCGCAGTCCTCGACGACGAACAGCTTGTGCGCCTTCGCGATGGCCATGATCTCGTCCATCCGCGCCGGCTGGCCGAAGATGTGCACGACCACGATGCCCTTGGTCTTGGGGGTGATCGCCTTGGCGATGGCCTCGGGGCTGATGCACCACGTGTCGGCGTCGATGTCCACAAACACCGGCTTGGCCCCGACGTAGCTGATGCCCCAGCAGCTCGAGGCGAATGTGAACGGTGTGGTGATGATCTCGTCGCCCGGACCAAATCCTCCGGCGATGGACGCGATATGCAGCGGCGACGTGCCGCTGTTCATGCCCAGCGTGCGCGGATGGCCGAGAGTGGCGCTGAATGCCTTCTCGAAATCCTCCACGTCGCGACCGAGGCAGAAGCGGGTGTTGTCGTAGGTCTCAGCGAGCGCGGCCAGCACATCGGTGCGGATAGCTTGGTGCTGGAGCTTGAGATCGAGGAAGGGGACTTTCATTTGTTTACCCGCGAATACACGCGAATTGACGCTAATCCAATCAGAAGATTCGGGTGCATTGGCGTGATTAGCGGGCCAAAGCCTTGGTCAGCCCGGCCACGAGCGAGTCAAGCGTGGCGTCGGCCGCCTCGAAATCCACAGGCAGGCCGAGTTGCTTCATCGTGGCACTGGTTGTCGGACCAATGCTGCCGGCGAGCGGACGCTTCGCCTTGGCGGCGAGCTTGAGCGTGGCCGCCTGGTCGAAAAACGACTGCGCGGCGGACGGGCTCGCGAACAGGATGGCATCGGCCCCCTTGGAGCGGAAATCGCCGGCCACCGGATCCTTGGCGAGGTCGGTCTCCTCGGTCTTGTAAACCGGCAGGATGTCCACGATGGCGCGGGCCTCCTCAAGCTTCTGCACGAGGGTCTCGCGGTTCTGGTTGCCGGTGATGACGAGCACTTTCGCGCTGTCCATGCCCTCGCGCTCGATCAGCGCCTTGGCGAGCTCCTCGGCGTTGGCCTTCTTGGGCTGCACCTCCACGCGCAGATGCT
Source organism: Lacunisphaera sp. (assembly GCA_035434005.1). Taxonomy (GTDB): domain Bacteria; phylum Verrucomicrobiota; class Verrucomicrobiia; order Opitutales; family Opitutaceae; genus Lacunisphaera. Next base: position 3,528 of record DAORVZ010000121.1, on the reverse strand, counting down.
GTTCGCGCACGGCGGCGGCGGTGGCTTCGCCCACCACGGCTATGCGCATGAGGCCGAAGGCCCGGATGTCGTCATAGACGCGATGGAACTCCTCGAAGAAATACTTCACGCCGTTGACGCTGGTGAACACGATCCACTCGTAGCCGCCGATCTCCTGAAAGACCTCGTTGAGCGTGTGCAGGTTGACGTCCTTGCTGACCTGAATGAGCGGCAGCTCGACCACCTCGGCGCCGAGCGTTTCAAGTCGCGCGCGCCAGTCGGCGGACGAGGTGGCGGGACGGGTGAGCGCGATGCGGCGGCCGGCGAGCGGAGTTTTGGTCATGGGAGGCTGAGTTCCTGTAGCACCCGCGCCGCCGTGGCGGCCGGCGCGGCGTAATCCGCGTCGGCCAGCGGCAGCGTGCGGATGCCGGTCTTTTCGTGAAAGAAATACAACTTGTCGCCGGCCACATGCGCGCCGAAGGCCATCTGGCAACCGCCGCCTAGGGCGGCCTGCAGGGCCCGCTCGACGGTCACATTGCGGGCGGTGGCCGCGTCAAGCACGGCGGAGAAGCTCGCGGCATCCCCCAAGCGGCTTTGGATTGCGATGGCCCCCTGCCCCACGGCCGGGACGCTTTCGTCAAGGTTGAGCGGGCGGAAGGTGACGCCCGCCCAGCTGTGGATGCCAAGGCGGTTCAGGCCGGCGCGCGCCAGGATGGTCGCGTCAGCGGTGCCGGCGGCGATCTTCTTGAGGCGCGTGTCCACGTTGCCGCGGATCTCGGTAAAAGTGGCGGTCGGGAAAAGCCGCTTCAGCTGCATCTGTCGGCGCGGGCTACCGGTGGCGATCGTGGCCGGGGTGGTGACGCCCTCGCGCAGCACCAGCACGTCGCGGACATCTTCGCGTGGCAGGTAGCCGGCCACGACCAGCCCGGCGACCATCTCGCCCGGCAGATCCTTGCAGCTGTGGACGGCCACATCCGCCTCGCCGCGCAGCAGCGCCTGCTCGAGTTCGGCGGTGAACAGTCCCTTGCCTCCCTGTTTGCTCAACGACCACTCGGCCTGCTTGTCGCCGGTCGTGACAATCTTCAGCAGCTCACACTCGGCTCCGGGGATGGCATCGCGCAAGCGCGCCGCGACCATCTCGGCCTGGACGAGGGCGAGCGGGCTTTTGCGGGTCGCAAGGATGATTTTCATGGAAGTAGGTGTTCGAGTGATTCTGACCCGCCTTCGCCAAGGCTACGACGGGCACCAATCCAACTGCCGTGGTGGATTGGTGGACGCTGAGGGACTCGAACCCCCGACACCCTCGGTGTAAGCGAGGTGCTCTAACCAACTGAGCTAAGCGTCCGAAAGACGGCCAAGAAACGACAACCCACCAGGGCTCGCAAGGGAGAATTGGATGGCCGCCGATTTCCATGGCGGCGTCGGCATGGAAACCGACGCCCACCCTCAGGCCCGGAGGGGCAGGCCCAGCGCGCTGATCTTTTCGGCGGTCTGGATGGCGTTGAGCGCGGCACCTTTCCAGAGGTTGTCGCCGCTGACCCAGAGGGCCAGGCCGTTGTCGAGCGCGGTGTCCAGGCGGATGCGGCCGACGCCGCACTTCTCCTTCCGGCTGTAGGCGAGCGGCGTCGGATAGGCGTTCGCGGCCGGATCGTCGATCAGCTCTGCACCCGGGAAGGCCGCGATCGCCCGGCGCGCGGCCTCGACCGAGACCGGACGCTCAAACTCGGCGTTGATCGAAACCGAGTGCGCCCGCACCACCGGCACGCGGATGCACGTGGCCGACACCTTGAGATCCATCAGTCCGAGAATCTTACGGCTCTCGATGCACATCTTCGTCTCCTCGCCGGTGTAACCGTCCTTCCCAAACGAGTCGATGTGCGGGATCAGGTTCTGGAAAATTTGGTGCGGATAAACCTCGCGGGTGAGCGGTTGCTTCGCGGCATGGGCCTGCGTCTGCTGCTCGAGTTCGATGATGGCGTCGGCGCCGGTGCCGGAGACGGATTGGTATGTCGAGAAGACGACCCGCTTCAGCCCAAAGGCCCGGTGCAATGGGTAGAGCGCCATGAGCGCGACGGCCGTTGAGCAGTTCGGGCTGGCGATGATACCCTGGTGCGAGCGCAGCGCATCCGGATTGATCTCGGGGACGACCAGAGGGACCTGGGGATCCATCCGGAACGCCGAGCTCTTATCGATGACGAGACAGCCCCGCTTTACGGCTTCCGGAGCGAGGGCCTTGGTGACGGAACCGCCGGCGGCAAAGAAGCAAACGTTCAGCCCGGCGAAGACCTCGGGCGTCGCCTCCTGCACGGTGATTTTTTTTCCGCCGAAATCGATGCTCTTGCCCGAGGAGCGCGCCGAAGCCAGCGGCCGCAGCTCCGCGAGCGGAAAGGCGCGTGCCTGCAACAGGGCAATCAGCTCTTGACCGACTGCTCCCGTGGCCCCGACGATGCCGACTCGATAGGAATTATTGCTCACAGTGAATGAAATGTTGGAAAGGTTAGAAGAAAGGTGCTCGGCGCTGGGAATCAAGCCCACACCGCGTGTCATAGCCGTGTCCATCGCCCGGCAAAACCTGCGGTTCTTCCAGGACGGGATCTTGCGGCGGAGTCATGTCATATCCACCTCACTGCGCCCGCCCTCCAATGTGAAGGACTCCCTCGGCACGCCCCGCGGCTGGCATGCCGTTGCGGAGAAGCACGGAGCCGGCTCGCCCCCGGGCATCGTGTTCAACACCCGCGTCAGCACCGGCCGGCATTTTTCCGAGTTCGACCCCGCCGCCCAGACGAGGAACCTTATCACGACCCGCATCCTCTGGCTCCGCGGCCTGGAGCCGGGCGTCAATTCGGGCAAAAGCGCGGCCGGCGAAATCGTTGATACCTACGACCGCTACGTGTATATCCACGGCACCAATCACGAGGAACGTCTCGGCCAGCCCTTCAGCGGCGGATGCATCGAGATGAACAACCTCGAGATCATCACGCTCTTTGATGAAGTGCGTGTCGGCGACCTGGTGTGGATCGGGGATTGAGCGCGCCCCTATCGCGGGCGAGGTCGCCCGCGCTCCAGACCTTGGAGCCACGGCGACCCCGCCGTGGAATCACGCCCCTACCCATTCCTCCCAAACAGCAGCCGTAGCGAATTCAGGCACACCACCAGCGTGCTGCCCTCGTGGGCGGCGACGCCCACCGCCAGAGGCACGGCACCAAAGGCCGTGGCGACAACCATGACGACGACCACACCGAGCGAGATCGTCAGGTTCTGCCGAATGATGGCCTTGGCGCGCCGGCTCAGGCGCTCGGCCGCGAGGAAATTCTCGATGCGGTCGTGCATCAGGATGACCTCGGCCTGCTCCAGAGCGGCGTCACTGCCCCGCGCACCCATGGCCACGCTGACGTCGGCCGCCGCCAGGCTCGGCGCATCGTTCACGCCGTCGCCGACCATGGCCACTTTCTGGCCGCCGTTTGCGGAGCGAAGTTCCTGGATCGCGGCCACCTTCATCTCAGGCGTCAGATGGGCACGCACCTCGTCGAGCCCCAGCTCACGGGCAAC
>DAORVZ010000120.1:0-6090 GCA_035434005.1 Lacunisphaera sp. | reverse complement strand
TTTTTTGGCTTCATGACCGATTTGCCACGTCAACTGGCAAATCGGCTGTTGGGCTTTCCCCTCAGAGGAGAAAAATGGCGGAGAGGGAGGGATTCGAACCCCCGGGACCTTGCGGCCCACCTGATTTCGAGTCAGGCGCGATCGACCACTCTGCCACCTCTCCGGATCAAGGAGCGGGAACGTAGGCCGCCGACTCCAAAACGGAAGCCGAAATTTAGCGGGCCGGCCGAATCGTCTCCCGGCGTAAAATCAGACGTTTTCGTCCTCCAACGCTCCCAATTCCCGGCGGTTGGCGGGCAGGTGCTGCGGCAGGAAGTAATAGTAGAGCATCAACTGCCAGCTGCGGGAGGAGCGATACAGCGCCAGAGGCGCGAGCAGGGCCAGGCCGATAGCCATGCCGATGGCCACCCGGCCCGGCAGCACCCCGAAATACCAAAGGGCGGCCACGGGCGTGAGCAGGCCGACACAGGTGACGCCGTAGTTGATCGCCATCGCCCCGAGGAAGAAGCCCTCGTCCTTCTCGAGCTTCAGGCCGCACTGGCGGCAGGCGCGGTCGAGCTCGAAGTGCGTGCCCGCCTTGAACAGCGTGCGCCCACCGCAATTGGGGCAGCGGTTGGCGAGGCCTCGGGCGATAATCTGGCGGCGGGTGACGGGCATTTCGCCTGCATAATCAGGAGCCGCGCCGGAACCACGCGAATAAAAAAAGGCGCCCCCTCGCGGGAGCGCCTTGGAAACTTTCAGTGGATCAGCGTTTACGCGCCGAGTTGGTAGCGGGTGAAGCGCCGGATCTGCATGTTCTCGCCGAGCTTACCGACCTTCTCGGTCAGAAGATCCTTGATGGTCCGGGCGTTGTCCTTGACGAAGGGCTGCTCCAGCAGGCAGACCTGCGAATAATACTTGTCGAGCTTGCCCTCGACGATCTTCTGCACCGCGGCGGGGGGTTTGCCGGCGAGCTGCGCCATGGCGATGTCGCGCTCCTTGGCCAGATCGGCCTCGGGCACGTCCTCGCGGCGGACGCAAGTCGGGTTGGTGGCGGCGATCTGCAGGCAGACGTCCTGGCAGAAGGCCTTGAAGTCGTCGGTCTTGGCGACGAAGTCGGTCTCGCAGTTGATCTCAACGAGCACGCCGACCTTGCCGCCCACATGGATGTAGGCGTGGACGAGGCCTTCCTTCGTCGCGCGGGAGGCGAGTTTGTCGATCTTGTTGCCGAGTTTCTTGCGGAGGATGGTGGTGGCCTCCTCGATGTTGCCCTGGGCCTCATCGAGGGCCTTCTTGACGTCGAGCAGTCCGGCCCCGGTTTTTTCCCGGAGCTCGCTGATCATGGAGGTGGTGACGGTAGCCATGGATTTGAAATCGGGTGCGCTCAGACTTCGTCGGTGGTGACCGCGGACTTCTTGGCGCCGGTGGTGCGGCTCGGGCGCTTCTTGGCGGCCGGCTTCTCCTCGACGATGTCCTTCAGGTTCGCGGGGATGGTGACCTTGTCGAGGTCGACCTCGCCGGCGGCGTTGACGCCGGACAGGCCGGCCTTGGCCTCGGCGTGGGCGTTGCGGCGGGTCTCGCGGTGGGCCAGGCCCTGCGTGATGGCCTCGACGACGGTCTCGATGATGATGCGGACGGACTTCGCGGCGTCATCGTTGCCCGGGATCGGGTAGGCGAGCTGGGTCGGGTCGGAGTTGGTGTCGACCAGGCCGATCGCGGGGATGTTCATGCGCTTCGCCTCGGCGACCGCGATCTCCTCGTAGCTGGTGTCGATGACGAACATCGCGGCGGGCAGGCCGGTGAGGCCGATGATGCCGTCAAAGTTGCGCGTCATGCGGGCCATCTCGCGGCGGATGGCGGACTCCTCCTTGGAGGAGAACTTGCCGAGCTCGCCGCTGGCATCCATCGCCTGGTATTTTTTGAACTTGGCGAGGGACTTCTTGATCGTCTCGAAGTTGGTGAGCGTGCCGCCCATCCAGCGGGTGGTGACGTAGGGCATGCCGGTGGCCTGCGCGGCCTCCTTGATCATTTCCGTCGCCTGGCGCTTGGTGCCAACGAGGAGGACGTCGCCGCCGCCGGCGACGAGTTGCTCGACAAAAGCGCAGGCCCTAGCCAGCGCGGCGTGGGTCTTCTCGAGATCGATGATCGTGATGCCCTGACGGTGGTCGAACACGTAGGGCTTGGAGCGCGGGTTCCAACGCTTGGTCTGGTGACCGAGATGGACGCCGGCGTCGAGGAGGTCTTTGGGAGTGAGGTTCATGATGATCTATGTAGTTGCTACACAGGTCGGCCAGGTGGGCCGCCTTGCGATCGCAGTTTTGCCGGCTTCACCATCCTGTCATGATGCCGCCGGCGGGTTTGGTTGGTTTGAAGGAACAGGAAGGCCGAAAAGAGAGGACGCCCCCACCCTTGGCAAGACCGATTCCGAGGTTTTTGCGGGCCGATGCAGGCTTCGACAGGGGCGGCGGCATCGATTTCTATCTAAAAAACAGCCCCGCAACGGGATGGCCGCGCAGCGATGCCGAACATTTGCCCCCAATCCACCCGTGGCGACAGCTCTTGCCCGGCGTATCTCCAATTCGATACTGCTCACCGACAACACCCCTCCGTCGCCTCGCCTCACACCAGCCACCAGACGGACATGGCGTGACGCTCAAAATCCGCCTCGTCCTCTTGGAGGTGCGCGAAGTTCCCAGTCCGAGGCGATTTTGTCATAAAGGATAAATCCGGCTATCAAGGTTGACGCAGTTGCATCGGCTCGGTCGAGTCTGCCGTCGTTGCCCCTGACTCGCACCCCATGTCGTCGCCCCTGCGTTCCCTGCTGAAGCTCCAGGAAAGCGGCCTGCTGCTTGTCATCCTCGCGCTCGGTCTGCTGCTCACGATGTTCAGCGGCACGGTGCGGACGCCGCAGTTTGAACGCACCGCCGACGGCGGCCGCCAGCGGGTGTTCACCGTCAACGCCGAGGGCGAGCGCACGCCGGCCTTCGTCGAGAAGAACAAATTTCTCAACGCCCAGAACCTCGCACAGCTGGCCAAGGACACGAGCTTCACCGCCATCATGGCCGTGGGCATGGCCGTCGTCATCATCGCCGGCGGCATCGACCTCTCCGTCGGCTCCATCTACGCCCTCGCCTCCGTGCTCGGCGCCATGGTGCTCCGTCACTACGGGCCCGAGGGGCTCAACTCGCCGGTTCTCGGCGTCGTGCTCGGCGTCGGCACCTGCCTGGGCACCTCCCTGCTCTGCGGCCTCTTCAACGGCGGGCTCATCGTCGCCCTGCGCGTGCACCCATTCATCATCACCCTCGGCGCCATGGCGATATTGCGCGGCGTCGCGTTCGTCGTCACCAAGGGCCAGTCCGTCGGCGGCTTCCCCGCCGGCCTGCGCGACTTCGTCCGGCTCGAGGTCGGCGACGGCCTGAGCTTCGTGCCGCTCGCCGCCATGGTGCTCGTGACGGTCGCCGGCTGGATATTCCTGTCGCGTCTCGCCGCCGGGCGGAGGGTCTACGCCATCGGCGGGAACGAGCTGGCCGCCCGCTTCAGCGGCATCCGCGTCGAGCGCGTGAAGCTCGGCCTCTACCTCCTCTCGGGCCTGACAGCCGGCATCGCCGCCCTGCTCTCGCTCGGCTACTACGGCGCCGCCACCTCGGGTGACGGCTCGGGCTACGAGCTCAACGTCATCGCCGCCGCCGTCGTCGGCGGCGCCAGCCTCAGCGGCGGCCGCGGCTCCGCCCTCGGCGTCGTGCTGGGCGCGCTCATCATCCAGATGATCTCCAGCGGCATCGTCATCCTCGGCATCGACCAGAACTACAGCCAAATCATCATCGGCACGGTTGTCATCGCCGCCGTCGTGCTCGACAATTTCAATACGTGGCTGGCGAAGCGCCGCCTCACCCAGACCAAGTGAACTACGAATGGACACCAATAGACACGAATGCCCGGCCCCGGCATTGAATCAATTCGTGTGAATTCGTGTCCATTCGTGGTTAACTTCTGTCCCATTAATCTCATGAAAAAACTGCTCCTCACCCTCGCCGCCGGTCTCACCGTCGGCGCCGCGCTGGCCTCCGCCGCGCCCCGCATCATGACCATCGGCGTGGTCGCCAAGTCCCAGGGCAACCCTGTCTTCCAAGCCGCCCGCGTCGGCGCCCAGGACGCCGCCAAGGAACTCAGCGCCAAGCACGGCCTGGACATCCGCATCGACTGGCGCACTCCTAACGAGGAGGACGCCCAGAAGCAGGCCGAAGCCATCGAGCAGCTCGTGCTCGCCGGCGCCGAGGGCCTCGCCGTCAGTTGCTCCGACGCCAACAAACTCACCGACGCCATCAACCGCGCCGTCGACAACGGCGTGCCCGTCGCGACCTTCGACTCCGACGCCCCCGCCTCCAAGCGCTTCGTCACCTACGGCGTGGACGACCATTCCTGCGGCGTCCAGACGATGGCGGAGCTCGCCAAGGCCATGCACGGCAAGGGCGTCGTCGCCATCCTCGCCGGCAACCCCAACGCCCCCAACCTCCAGCAGCGCGTCCAGGGTGCCCGCGACGAGGCGAAGAAATATCCCGGCATCACCATCCGCGACGTCTATTACCACAAGGAGACCCCGCAGGACGCCGCCGCCAAGGTCGAGCAGGTCATGCAGGCCAACCCCGACATCACCGGCTGGGCCATGATCGGCGGCTGGCCGCTCTTCACCGAGAACGCCCTCAAGTGGCAGCCCGGCACCGTCCAATGTGTCGCCGTCGACGCCCTCCCCGCCCAGCTCGCCTACATCCGCAGCGGCCACGTCCCAGTCCTCCTCGCCCAACAGTGCTACGAGTGGGGCCACCGCTCCGTCGAGCTCCTCATCGAGAAGATCGTCGAGAAGAAGAACCCGCCCGCCGTGAAGGAGGTCAGCGCGCTGGTCCCCGTCACCAAGGCCACCGTGGACGAATTCGCCAAGAACTGGGTCAAGTGGCTCCCGCGCTGAGTCCCCGAACAGATCCTTTGTAACCTAATAGGTTACAAAGGTTCCGCCTCCACTTGAAATTCTCCTCCCTGCTCATGGCCGCTCTGCTCACCCCGGGTGCGTTGTCAGGCGTGGAAATCATCGCCCATCGCGGCGCCTCGAACGACGCGCCCGAGAATACCCTCGCGGCGCTCCGCCTCGGCTACGAGCAGGGCGCCGACGCAGGCGAGCTCGACGTGCACCTGAGCCGCGACGGCCGCATTATCGTCATCCATGATGCCGACACCGCGCGCACCACCGGTCACAAGCAGGACGTTGCCACCCAGACCGCCGTCGAACTCGGCGCCCTCAACGCCGGCCAATGGGGCCAGTGGCTGGGCTCGCCCTTCACCGAAAAAATCCCGCTCCTCTCCGAGGTGCTGGCTCTCGTGCCGGCCGGCAAGCGACTCTTCATCGAGCTCAAGGTCGGCGCAGAAATCCTGCCCGAGCTTGAAAGGGTGATCCGCGCCTCCGGCCTCGCCGCGAGCCAGCTGCCGCTCATCACCTTCGATCTCGAGACTGCCCGAGCCACCAAACTCAGTCTGCCCGCCCACGAGGTCTGCTGGATCGTCGGCTACCCTCGCGAAGGCCCGGCTCCGGCCATTGCGGATCTGATTCAGCAGGCCAGGGCGGCGGGACTCGACGGTCTCGATCTCAATTTCCGCTTTCCGATCGACGCGGACTTTGTCCAAAAAATCCATGCCGTCGGCCTGAAGCTCTACACCTGGACCGTGGATGACCCAACCGTCGCCCGCCCGGAAGTCGCCGCCGGCGTCGACGGCATCACCACCAACCGCCCCGGCTGGCTGCGCGCCCAGCTCACCCCGCCATGAGCTTCCTCGAATTTCACCGCATCACGAAGCGCTTCCCCGGCGTGCTCGCGCTCGACGGAGTCGGCTTCACCGTGGCACGCGGCTCCTGCCACGCCCTCATCGGCGAAAACGGCGCCGGCAAGAGCACGCTGGGCAAGATCCTCGCCGGCGTGTTGACCGCCGACGGCGGCGAGATCTGCCTCGACGGCAAGGTCATCGCCCCCGACTCCCCGCTTGCCGCCCGCGAACTGGGCATCGCGATGGTCCACCAGGAACTCGCGTTCTGCCCCAACCTGAGCGTCGCGGAAAATCTCTGCC
>DAORVZ010000119.1:0-6114 GCA_035434005.1 Lacunisphaera sp. | reverse complement strand
GACTCCATCCAAGCCGGGGCAAGCCCCGGGGTATTGGACCCAATGGGAATAAAAAGGCCGCCCGAGCGGGGCGACCTTCGCTAGAGGGGCTGTCGACGCTCAGAACTTGGCGGACACGGACAGAATGGCCCGGCCAGGATTGCCGCGCGCCTGGTTGGCGTTCCAATATTCGGTGTCCGCGACATTCTTCCAGGCGAGTGTGCCGGACCATTTCTGTTTCCCGATCTTCCAATCATAGCCCACCGTCAGATCGTAGATGGTGCTGGCGGGCAGAAAGAGCGTGGGATTGGCGGTGCGCTGGGCTTTCTCGCCGGTGTGAACAAAACCGGCGCCGATCCACCAGCCTTTCAGCGCGTCCCCGGTGAAGCCGTAGCGGGTCCAGAGAGTGGCGAGTTGCTCCGCCGAACCTTCCGGCACGGCGTCCAAGATGAGGGCCTTGGCCTCGTTATAGGCGGCGGTGTAGGCCGCTTGCTGCGCCGGGTCGGCGTAAACCGCGAGCGGCGGGAACTGCGCCTTGGTCGTCCTGATGTCCATGAGCGAGAGCGTGGCATAGACCTGCCAGTTGTTCAGGGGCGACCAGGTGATCTCTATCTCGACGCCTTCGCTCTGGTCCACGGTGCCCTGACTGGTGATGGTTGGGAAGGTGCCGTCCGGCGCCGTCTGGCGGAAGCGGAGCACGCGGTTTTCGCGCTCGAGGTGGAACAGCGAAACCGTCGAGGAAACCCGGCCGTCCAGGAAGTCGGTCTTGAGGCCCACCTCGTAGCCGCTGCCTGTGGTGGGCTCGGCGGGAGTCGAGACCGTGACCGGATTGCCGGATCCGGAAGGCAGCAACGGGTTGTAGTTGGGATTCCAGGAGGTGAGGCTGCGATCCTCGATGAAGAACGACTCGGAATAGCTGGCGAAGAGCAGCAAATCCCGGCGCAGTTTGTAGCCGACCCCGATCTGGGGTGTTGTCTTGGTGGCCTCATAGGGCGTGCCGACCGAGGGAGGCCCGGGCGTGGCCGCCACGGTGGCCCGGAAATCGGTGCCGGTGTTCTCCGTCTTGTTGTAGCGGGCACCGCCGATTACGATGAAGCGATCGTCCAGAAAGCTGGCGTTCAACAGGGCGTAGGCGGCACTTTCCGTGCCCTTGGTGTTGTTGAACGACTCGATATTGGGAATGTCGTTCACATTGTAGGTGGGGGTGTGGTCCCAAGTGGACGGGTCGTTGTAATTCCAAGGCTGAAAATGCTGTGCTCCCGTGGTGCTGGCATTGGGCGTGCCCACTGGCGGATTGGCGTTGCTGGCGCGACGGAAGCTGTTCGTGCCGATGTGGCTGTAAAGCGCGCCGACCAGCGGTCGCACCTTCACCCCTCCTAGCTCGATGAGTCCCGTAATCTCCGCCTGATAGGTCTTCGAATCGCCGCCAGATTCCTCAAGGCGCTTGCGCCGGGTCAGGATCGAGCTGGCGGTCTTGGCGGGATCCGCCAGCACGGCGGCGGGATTGGCCGCGAGTTCGGCGACGTAGTCGAACCGGTTCTTGGTCGCCAGATAGGCCGCGGCCGGCGTGGTGGTGAACTCGGCGAGGCCGGTGAGCTTGTTGCTGATCTTGAAATCATCCCAGCCGAAATTGGCGCGAGCGCGCCACTTGGGGCTCAGCTTGACGTTCAGCTCCGCATTGAAGGAGTTGAAATCCGAGGTCCGGTAGTCGCCGTTGCCCGGGTAGTTGAAATCCGCCGGCAACGGCGGATAACCGATAAACCCTAGGTTGAGATTGCCGACATCGACATAGGCCTGCGCTCGGGCCCGGTCAACCGGGTTGGGGAAATTGCCCGTGGTCGCGGTAACGGCCACCGCGAGGTTCGGGCTCATGCTGATCAGGGGATCCTGCACCTTGTGGAAATTCTCGTAGTCGAGGATGAGCGAGATGTTATCGGTCAGCTTGAAATCGAGGCTGCCGGCGATGAGGCCGGAGTGCCCGGCGCTCGGGTTGGCCCAGGCTAGGGAGTTCTCATAGGATCCGATGAACCGACCATTGACCCGGCCCTCCACCAGCACGCGGTTGAGATCCAAATCCGTGCGCCAGAACTTGTCCGTGCCAAACTGCTGTTTGATTTTGACGGAGCTTTTGTCGGTCGGCCGTTTGGTGATGTAATTGACAGTGCCGCCGGGAGTGATCTGCCCATACAGCAACGAGGCCGGACCCTTCACCACCTCGACCCGGTCAATGTTGGCCGAGTCCACATAGCGGTTTCCCCGGAAACCGTTGCGCTGAGGCGTCACGTCGCCATCAAAGCCACGGATGGAATAGCGATTGTTGCCTTGCGTGAATTCCTTGGCGCCGCTGGTGACGCCGGGCGCGAAGTTCACGACATCCAGGAGCTCAAGGGCGCCGATATCCTCGATGAACTGCGAGGTGAAAGCGCTGATGGAGAATGGCAGATCCTTGATTGCCGTGTCCACCCGCGTGGCCGACACGGAGTTGGTGGCCCGGTAGCCCTTGTCCTGACTGGTTGAAACCGTGAACGTGGGCAGTTCCACCGTCAGCGGTGGGGCCGGAGAGGGTGTCTGGGCGGGAGCCGGGAGAGCGAGGAGGGCGAGGCCGCTGAGACCAGCGGCCCGGGCCCACGTGATCGAAACAATGAATCGCAGGGTCATACGGATTGGGGTTAGGGGTTCAGTGTCATTCATAATTATCATTCTTATTTCTTTTCAATACATTTCCTCTCTGTGTTTATTAGTCATTTCTATCAGTTTTACCTAATAGTGCGGCGCACATGGATGCATTCCCCTTCCACTGGCCACACGAATGCATATTTCGCCGACGGCTATTTATTGCCTGTATTTTGCTTGCAAAGAAAATCAACAAAGCAAGCCTCGGCGGCGCTTTGGCCACCCCGCCCGACAAATTCGACTTCAGCGTGCTGCGTCGCTTGCGCGAGCAGCATGAGATGACCCTCGCGGACCTGTCCGAGGCTTCCGGTGTTTCCGTCCCGGTCATTTCCAAGCTTGAGCGCAACCAGCAGTCAGCCGAGCTCGACACCCTCTACCGCCTCGGCCGCGCGTTCGGCATGAGCGCCACCGACCTGCTCGCCCTGACCGAGTCTCCCCTTGCCCACCGCGGTGAGGAGAACACCCATCGGTCCGGCCAGTTCAAGTTCCGCCAGATTCGTTTCGCCAACGTCGTCGCCCTCCTCGGCACCGCCCCGGCCAGCTCCAAGGTCTCCCGCCCCGAGATCCACCACGACGACACCGAGGTTTGCTGGGTGCTCGAGGGCAAGCTCCGCCTCACCCTCCCCCACGAGGAATGCGTGCTCGAGGCCGGCCAGTGCATGCAGTTCGACGCCATCCAGCAGCACACCTATGAGTCCCTTGAGGAATCCCGCTTCATCATTCTCCACCTCCGAAAGGACAAACGCTACTGAACCAAACCTACCCAATCTTCGACACAGAGCACACGGAGTAATCACAGAGGCTGCATGAGCCCAACCCAATTACTCTGTGCCCTCTGTGTATCCTCCCCTACCTCTGTGACAAAAATCTCTCCTGTCCCATGAAAATCGACGACCAGCTGAACGCCTCCGCACTCACCCCTGCGCTCCAGAAATTCTGGCAGCTCTCCGGCTCGAAGATCGACCTGATCTTCAAGGAATACGACCCGGCCAAGGGCTCGCCCGTCTTCACCGCCGCCGGCAAATACACGACGCGCGGCTGGACCGAGTGGACCGAGGGCTTCAGCTACGGCTCGGGTTTCCTCCAGTTCGACGCCACCGGCGAGAAGCGTTTCGCCGATGCCGCCGCGAAGCTGACCGTCGACCGCATGGCCTCGCACGTCTCGCACGTCGGCGTCCACGACCACGGCTTCAACAACCTCTCCACCTATGGCAATTGGCTGCGCCTCCAGCGCGAGGGCAAGCTGCCGGCCGATCAGGTCGAGTTCTGCGAGCTGGCCATCAAGGCCTCCGGCGCCGTGCAGGCCGCCCGCTGGGCCACGACGTTCGGCGGCGGCGGCTACATCTACTCCTTCAACGGCCCGCACTCCCTCTTCGTGGACACCATCCGCTCCGTCCGCATCCTGATGGTCGCGCACCAACTTGGCCACCGCCTCATGGGCGAGAACGACGCCGCCCACTCCCTCCTCGACCGCGGCCTGCAGCACATCGACGCCACCGCGAAGTTCTCCGTCTACTACGGCGAGGGCCGCGACAGCTACGACATCCCCGCCGAGCGCGGCCGCACGACGCACGAGGCCGTCTTCAACCGCAACGACGGCCGCTTCCGCTGCCCCAACTCGCAGCAGGGCTTCTCGGGCTTCACCACTTGGACCCGCGGCCTGTCGTGGGCCATGGTCGGCTTCGCCGAGGAGCTCGAGTTCCTGAAAACCGTCTCCGACGCCGACCTCGCGCCGCTCGGTGGCCGCGCCAAGTGGGAGGCCATCCTCCTCAAGGGCGCCAAGGCCACCTGCGACTGGTATATCGCCAACACCGCCCTCGACGGCATCCCGTATTGGGACGGCGGCGCCCCGAACCTGCACAAGCTCGGCGACTGGCGCACGCGCGACGCCGAAATCTTCAACGACCACGAGCCGGTCGACAGCTCCGCCGCCGCCATCGGCGTGCAGGGCCTCCTCCGCCTCGGCCGCTACCTCGGTGAGACCACCCCCGAAGGAAAAAAATACTGGCAGGCCGGCCTCACCACGATGCGCACGCTCCTCAGCGACGCCTACCTCGGCATCGACCCGAAGCACCAGGGCCTGCTGCTCCATACCGTCTATCACCGCCCGAATGGCTGGGATAACATCCCGGCCGGGCAAAAGGTCCCGTGCGGCGAAGCCTGCATGTGGGGCGACTACCACATCCGCGAGGCCGCCCTCACCCTCCAACGCATCATCAAGGGCGAGAAATACTACACCTTCTTCGGGTGCCTGAAGGGCTGATTTAAAATCGTTCTCGTTCTCGAAATCCTAATCGTTCTCCACTTCCGAGATTAAGAGAACGAGAAATATTAAGAGAACGATTCCAGACCATGAAACCTTCATCTCCTCTCCCCGATCTCAGCCGGCTCTGCATCCACACGATCACCACCAAGCCGTGGGCGATCGAGACGTCCGCCGCCAAGTTCGCCGCGGCGGGCGTGAAGGGCATCACCGTCTGGCGCGATACCCTCGCCGGCCGCGACATCAAGCAGACCGGCCAGCTCCTCCGCGATCAGGGCCTGTCCATCGTCTCGCTCTGCCGCGGCGGCTTCTTCCCGTCCGCCACCGCCGCCGACCGGGCGAAGGCGCTCGATGACAATCGTCTCGCGATCTCCGAGGCCCATGCCCTCGGCGCGCCGCTCATCGTCCTCGTCTGCGGTGCCGTCCCCGGCCAGTCGCTCGTCGAATCGCGCAAGCAGATCACCGACGGCATCGCGGCGCTCCTGCCGGATTGCAAGGCGGGCAACGTGAAACTCGCCATCGAGCCGCTGCACCCGATGTATGCCGACTCCCGCTCGGCCGTGAACACCCTCGGCCAGGCCAACGACATGGTCGAGGCCCTCAAGTCGCCCTACGTGGGCGTCGCGGCCGATGTTTACCATCTCTGGTGGGATCCCGCGCTCGAGGCCGAGATCGCCCGCTGCGGCAAACTGAACGCCCTCTTCGCCTACCATGTGTGCGACTGGCGCACGCCGACCACCGACCTCCTGCTCGACCGCGGCCTCATGGGCGAAGGCTGCATCCCGCTCCGCCAGATCCGCGCCTGGGTCGAGGCCACCGGCTTCAAGGGCTTCAACGAGGTCGAGGTCTTCTCCAACCGCCTCTGGGCGATGGACCAGGACGAATACCTCAAAAAGATCGTCCAAGCCTACACGGATCACGTTTGACCAAACACACCCCCGCTAATCACACCAATCATACTAATTCCGCCCGATCCCATTCGCGTCAATTCGCGTAATTCGCGGGCAAAACTCCTCTTCCCATGAAAACCCACAAAATCGGCATCATCATGAACGGCGTCACGGGACGCATGGGCACCAACCAGCACCTCATCCGCTCCATCAAGGCCATCATTGACCAGGGCGGCGTGAAGCTCTCCGACTCCGAGGTCATCATGCCCGACCCGGTCCTCGTCGGCCGCAGCGAGGAGAAACTCAAGG
>DAORVZ010000118.1:0-6116 GCA_035434005.1 Lacunisphaera sp. | reverse complement strand
AACCGGCGGACCTTGTAAGGGCAGTTGTTCGCGCAGTAGCGCGTGCCGATGCAGCGGTTGTAGGCCATCACGTTGATGCCTTCCTCGTCGTGAACGGTGGCGTTGACCGGGCACACCGTCTCGCACGGGGCGAGTTCGCAGTGCTGGCAGGTCATGGGCTGCATCGAAACCTGGGGATCCTCCG
Source organism: Lacunisphaera sp. (assembly GCA_035434005.1). Lineage (GTDB taxonomy): Bacteria > Verrucomicrobiota > Verrucomicrobiia > Opitutales > Opitutaceae > Lacunisphaera. The sequence goes on along the minus strand of DAORVZ010000118.1, from coordinate 5,932 downwards.
GGAGGAGCTTGTTGCCCTCGGCGCCGAAGGCAGCCGCGTCGGCGTGGCCGTCGGAGTAGTAGCGGTCGAGGCGGATCCAGTGCATCTCGCGGCCGCGCATCACCTGCTCCTTGCCGACGATCGGGATATTGTTCTCCGCCTGGCAGGCGACCACGCAGGCGTTGCAGCCGATGCAGGTATTCAGGTCGATCGACATGCCCCACTGGTGCGTGCCGGTAAAGTCCGGCAGCTCGTAAAGGGAGTTGCCCCGCGGCGTGGTGGTGGCGATGAAGACCGGATCCTTGCCCGCATCCGCACCGAGCACCGGCGGCGAGTGCGAATCAATCGTGGCCTCCTTGACGAAGTTGGCGTTGGCCGCGTAGCCCTGCTCGCCCTCGAGGTTGGCTTCGCGAACGATGTCGCGGCCTTCCATGGACCAGTGTTCCTGGGTGTTGGCCAGCTTCATGTGCTCGCCCGTGTCGCGGAGCGTGGCGCCGGTGGCGAAAGCCAGCCCCTCGGTCGTGCGGAGCGCATAGGCGCTGAACCCCGTGCCCGTGCCGATGTGCCCCGAGTGCGTGCGCCCGTAGCCGAGCGGCAGCACAACGGTGTAATTGGCCAGGCCGGGCTGGATATGCACCGGCCCGCGCAGCGTGCGGCCGTTCAGAGTCACCTCGAAGATGCGGGCGTTCTCCTTGCCCTGCTGGAAATCAGCTTCTTCCTTTCGCGCGACCTGCAGCAGGCTGCCGGCCGGGACGATGCCGAGCTCCTGGGCGAGCTTCGGGCTGACGAGGATGGCATTGTCCCACGAGATTTTCGTCATGGGATCCGGGCATTCCTGTAGCCAGCCGTTGTTGGCGAAGCGACCGTCGTCCATCTTGTGGTCGGTCGTGTAGCGCACCTCGAGGTGTCCCTTCGAGAGGACGACCGCCGCCGGGATTCTGGCCAGCGCGGTGGTGACGCGCTGCATGTCAAAGGTGACCGTGGCGACCGGATAGGCCGAGCCCGCGACCAAGCCGTCGTGGAGAAATTTCTCGAACGTTTTCTTGTCGCCGCCGCGGGTGGTGTAAACCTGCTCGTAGGCCTCGGGGCTGGTCTCGCCGGCCAAGCGGGCGAGCAGTTCGATCTCCATCAGGCCGTTGAAGAGCGGCATGATCATCGGTTGCACGGGAACGATGGTGCCATCGGCGGTCCGTGCGTCGCCCCAGGACTCGAGATAATGCGTCGCGGCGAGGTGCGTGCCGGCCAGGGCGGATGTCTCGTCGTTATAGTAACCGAACCGGATGACCGCCGGCACCGACTTCAGCAAGGTGCCGAAATCAAGATCGGCGGGCGCGTTGTAGGCGGGGTTGCCGTTGAGGACGAAGAGGGTTTTGACCGCGCCGGCCTTCATGGCGGTGGCGAGGGCAGAGATGGTCGAGGCCTCGGAGGGAGCGACCTCGACGAGATCGATTGTCTTGCCGATGTTGCCAAGCTTCGCGTTCATCGCGTAGGCGAGGCAATGAATCGCCATAGGCAGATGGGCCCCGGCTACGACGACACTCTCGCCCGGGTGCGCCAGCAGGTCTTTCGCGCACTCGTCAATCCACTGGGCATTGACTTCGGGTCCCGGGGTCAGTGCTCCTAGCGGGTTCGTCCCGGTCACACGCCCGGCCAGGGCGGCCGCGAGGGCGAGCATGTGCGTGCTCGCGAGGCGCAGGCGATGGTCCGCCATGCTGCCGGTGAGCGAGAAGCCGCTCTCCGCCACATAAAGGCGGTTCATCGGGTCAGTCGCCTTGGTGACCCGGCGGCCCTTGGAGAACTCGCGGGTGTAATAAAGGGATCCCGCCTCGGAGTGGAAGAAATCGGCGTCGAGCGAGAGGATGCGCTTCGCGGTGGCGAAACGGTAGAGCGGCTTGACGTTGCGGCCGAAGGCTGTCTGCGCGGCGGCCAGCGGCGGCTCGTCCTGCACGGGCTCGTATTCCGCCCAGATGGCCTTGGGGAAGCGGGCCTTAAGCTTCGCGACGAGACGGGCGCGCGTCGGCGAGGCGGATTCGTCGGCGAGGAAAGCCAGGCCCTCGCCGTTGCCGGCGTAGGTCTGGTGGATGCTCGCGAGCAGGTCGTTGACCTGGGTGGTAGATAGTGTGTCACCCTTCCGCGTGTGCGCGGTGGCGCGCTCGGGATCGTAGAGATCGAGGACGGAAGCCTGCGCGAGGAGCGAGCTGGCGCCGCCATGTGGGAGGTAGCTCGGGTTGCCCTCGAGTTTGGTCGGTCGGCCGGCGTGGGTCTCGGCCAGCAGCGGGATGGCCGACTTGCGCAGTGGCATCGCCGTGGCGAAGTAAAGCGGCAGACCGGGGATGGTGTATTCGACGGACTTGCCGTAGGGCAGGATGTGTTTCTCCGGGCGGCGGCAGCCGGCGAGGCCGAGACCGCCGAGCGCAAAGGATGCCGCCATCAGCTTCATGAACTGCCGGCGATCCACGCCCTCAAGCGTGGACGCACCCTCGGGAAATTCGCGCGCCATGTGCTCGCGGAAGCCCGGGGTGTCCGCCAGCTCGTCGAGGCTGCGCCAGTATTTCGGGCCGGTGGGAAGGCCCGCCGGGGCAGAGTGGTCAAATTTGCGTTTCATCAGCGGTGACAGCCGGAGCAGCTCTGGGGCGGCATGACCTTCCAGTCATGGATATATTTCTGGGCCTGCTTGAGCCCCTCGGGGCCTTGGTCGGCGAGGCGCGCCGAGTCCAGATTGTAGACATCCTTGGGCTCGCGGATGCGGGCGGCCGGGTTGCGATGACAGTCCAGGCACCAGCTCATGCTGTGGGACTGATCCTGGTGGACGGTCGGCATCTCATTGATCTTGCCGTGGCACTCCACGCAGCTGACGCCCCGGGCGACGTGAACCGAGTGGTTAAAATAAACGTAGTCGGGGTTCGCGTGGATCTTGACCCATGGCACGGGCTCGCCGGTGGCGTAGCTCTGCCGCACCACCTCAAGCAGCGGACTCGCCGACTTGATGATGCTGTGGCAGTTCATGCAGGTCTGCGCGGCGGGGACGCTCGAAATGGCCGACTTCTCGACGGAGGCGTGGCAGTAGCGGCAGTCAATGCCCAGCTGGCCGGCGTGCAGGCTGTGGTCAAACGGGACGGGCTGGACCGGCTGGTAGCCGACGCGCAGGTAAGCGGGCGTCGCATAGTAGGTGATGCCAGCTGCGGCAACGCCGCCCAGCACACCCAGAAATATGAGGATCTGCAGCGGCAGGGCGTTGGCAGACTTCGGGAAAATCTTCGACATGGCGGGGGTGAGCGCGGGGCCGGTGGTTAGCAGGTGCCGGGCTGGCGCGGCACGGCGCGAGCCTCCGGCCGCAGGGCGACGGGGGCGGTTTTCGCGTTCGCCGCCGAGCGGGTGAACAGCGCCGGGACCAGACCAAGGGTGGCGATGGCACCTCCCAGTTTGGCGAAGAATGATTTACGCGAACAAGGCGAACTCACGGTGTGTGTGCGATTCAAAATCCCCGTTAGGAGAAGAAGCCCGGCATCCAATGTAAAACAAATTTTCCACCCAACCCGACCCTCGGATGCTTATTAGCAAAGTCGCCGCCGGAAATTTTGCGGCTAATTCACCCTCGCCGCTGGCGCCGTGCGTTGCACGCCGCTCCATCTGACCGATCTCGTTGACGCACGCGTCGAGCGATCCTTGATGTGCCGCCGGCGGGCTACGAGGCGCAGGTATCGGCCCGCACCTATTCGGTGCCGAGAGCGTTTCAGGCCACGAATTCCCCGTCGCGCATCGGCTTGATCTCATCGCAGCGGTTGGCGATGTCGGGGTTGTGCGTCACGAGCACGACGGCCTGGCCGTTTTCCTTCGCCAGTCTGGTAAGGAGATCGAACACGAGGCCGGAGTTCTTCACGTCGAGGTTGCCGGTGGGCTCGTCGGCGAGGATGATGGCCGGCTGGTTGGCCAGCGCGCGGGCGACGGCGACGCGCTGCTGTTCACCGCCAGAGAGCTGGGTGGCCAGCCGGTGCCCCTTCTCCCCCAGCCCGACATCCTTGAGGAGCGACTGCGCCCGCGTGACCATCGCCTCCTCGGACAGGCGGCCGAGCTTGCGCATGGGCATCATGACGTTGTCCAGGGCCGAGAACTCCTGCATCAGGAAGTGAAACTGGAAGACGAAGCCGATGTGCTCGCAGCGCGCCGCCGTGCGGTCGAGGTCGCTGCTGTTGGACATGAGCTGGTCGCGAATCCAGATCGAGCCGCCGTCAGGCTGGTCGAGCAGGCCGAGGAGGTAGAGCGTGGTGCTCTTGCCGCAGCCGGACGGGCCGACGATGGCGGTCACCTGGCCGCTGCGGGCTGCGAAGGACACGCCGCGCAGGACATGCACCCGCCCCTCCCCCTGCCCCAGATAGCGATGCAGGCCCTCGCAGCGGAGCGCGATTTTGGGGCCATGGGCGACGGGGGCACTCATTGCGAAGTCCCCCGGATGATGTCGCCCGGCTCCAGCCGGGCCGCGCGTCGGGCGGGGATGACGGCGGCCGTCATCACGACCACGGCGGCGGTGACCGTGGCCACCACATAGTGCCAGATGTTCCAGGAGACTTGGAAGCTGTCGGCGGAGAAAATGCCGCGGATGCGGATGGGCATCTTCGACACGCCATAGGTCACGCCGGCACCGAGCCCCCAGCCGCCGATGGTGCCGATCACGAGCACGATGGCGCCGAGCCAGATGAAGATCCGCGAGATGTCGCGCCGGGTGTAGCCCATGGACCGGAGGATTGCGATCTCCTTGGTCTTCTCGATGACGATCATCGCGAGGGTGTTGAACATGCCGAGGCCGGAAATGAGAATGATGGTCGAGACGGTGAGGGCAGCGGAGATCTGCAGGGCCTTGAAGGCCTGGAGCCAGCTCTCCTCGCGTTCCTGCCAGCTCTTGGTGCTGTGGCGCAGCACCTCCTCCATCTGCACGGCATCCTGGGGGGCGCGATCGCGGTCGAACAAGGCGACCTGGATGAAGGAGGCCCCGGTGGTCTTCCGCAACAGGGAGCGCGCTTCGCTGAGATGCAGATAGATGCGCACCCGGTCGATGTCGCTCACGCCGGTGCTGTAGATGGCGGAGACGCGGTAGCGGCGCTGCTCGGTGCCGGCCTGCAAGGTGAAGGAATCACCCACCGTCAATTGCAGGCGATCGGCCAGCACCTTGCCCAGCAGGACGCCCTGCGGCGTGCTGCGAAAATCCTCGAGGCTGCCGCTGCCGCGCTGCACTTGGGCGGCCAGGTCGGACACGACGAGGTGGTCGTCGAGGTTGATGCCATAGACCTTGGCGGAATCGTTTTTGAAGGAGCTGTCCGCGATCACCGAGCCCTCCACGACGGTAGAAACCCCGGCAACATTGCGGAATTTGCGCAAGGCCTCGGCCAGCAGCGCGGGGTCCTCCACGCCGGCGATGTATTTGCGGGCCGAGCGGTCGGTGAGCACCTCGAACTTGCTGGCGCCGAGATCGTGCCCGGCGGCAGCCATGGCGAAGAGGGTGCCCTGGATCTTGTCCTCAATGCGGATGGCACCGTTGGTGCCGAGGATGGTCCGGATGAAAAACTGCTCAAAGCCGCTCGTCTGCGCCTGCGTGACGATGAAGAAGCCCACACCAAAGATGATGCCGGCCAGGCTCATCAACATGGAGCGCTTGCGGGCCGTCAGGAAACGGAGGGCGATGCGGAGGTTGGTGGACACGGCGCGCGGGCCCGGCGGCTAGTTCGGCAGGACCTGGGTGCGCACCCGCTCGCCCTCGCGGTAGCGGTCCTGCTGCTCGACGACCACCGACTCGCCCGCCTGCAGGCCGCTGAGGATCTCGACCTCGTTCAGGCCTTCGTAGCCCTTGACCACCTTGCGGAGCGCGAGCCGGCCGCCCTCAACCACGTAGAGATACTCCCCCACCAGCGCCCGTCGGGGCACGATGACGGCGTTGGCCCGCTTGGCGCTGATGGTGCTG
>DAORVZ010000117.1:0-6139 GCA_035434005.1 Lacunisphaera sp. | reverse complement strand
CCCCGCCGCCCACCGCGAAAGCCTCCGCGGCAAGCGGGTCGCGATCGTGGACGACGCCATCAGCGCCGGCTCGGCCGTGAAGGGCACCCACGCCGACCTGCTCGCCTGCGGCGCCCAGCCCGTCGTCTGCGGCGCACTCATCATCTTTGGTGTGGCCGCCGACAAATTCGCCGCCGAAAACCATCTGCCGCTCGAAAGCATCGCCCGGATGTCCTTCGGTATGTGGAGGCCCGAGGAATGTCCGCTGTGCAATGCGGGCGCTCCTGTGGACGCAGTTCCCGACCCATGAAATCTCTCAACGAAAGCAATGACGATTATGATCACTTCCTTAGCCAGCAGGATCACGAGTTCATTTTCACCAAAGGGGCCTGTCATGCTTTGGCGTTGGAGCTAGAGATTCATTTTCAGAATCTGGGAGTATGTAACGCAGAAATCCACTACTGTGCCGACCACGCCGACCTGGCCCGCCACGTCTACGTTTATGCCAATGGTAAATGTTGGGATGCCACTGGTGCTTCTAGCGTGGATCTCATCGCTGCGAAATGGACGGACTCAGATGTTACTCGATTAACCCCATTAAAAGCGAAGGGTTGGATAATATGCCAAGGCACCGGTCGTCCAGAGCACACCTCATGGCTCGGTATGCACGTGAATCCCGATTTCATGGAGAAAGCTCGGCAGCTGGCCCGCATCTATATCAGTAACAATCCCGACAAATTTAAGCCTTAGTTGATTCACGCTTCATACATATATCGCCAAAAGCAAAAGGCCGGCGGCTAGCCGGCCTTGGTCTCAGAGCTTATAGCTGACAGCTTATCGCTTACAGCTGCGCGAAGCGCTCAGGTATGAATCGCCTTGCCCAGCGTGGCCAAAGCGGCCTCGCCGAGAGCTTCGGACAGCGTCGGGTGAGCGTGGATCGTGTGATGGATCTCGTCGACCGTGGCCTCGAGGTTCATCGCCAGGCCATACTCGGCGATGAGCTCGGTGGCTTCGTTGCCGATGATGTGCACGCCGTAGATCTCGCCGGTCTTCGCGTCGGCGATGACCTTCACGAAACCTTCGGTGTCGCCGGCCGCCACGGCCTTGCCGACCGCGGTGAACGGGAACTTGCCGACCTTGTAGTCGAGTTTCTTCTCCTTGGCCTGCTTCTCGGTCAGGCCCGTGCTGGCGACCTGCGGCTGGCAATAGGTGCAGCCCGGGAAGATGCCGACCTGCTTCGGCTTGGCGTGGCCGAACATGCCCTCGACCGCCTGGATGGCGCGGAAGGAGGCGACGTGCGCGAGCCACGGCGGGCCCTGGATGTCGCCGGCGGCATAGATGCCGGGCGTGCTGGTCTGGTAATTGTTGTCGACCTTCACGAACCCGCGGTCGAGCTCGAGCTTCACCTTGGGCGACGTCAGGCCGTCGAGCGCGGAGGTGATGCCGATGGCGACGAGCACCGTCTCGACCTCGAGCTCGGTCTTGGCGCCGTCCTTCACGAGGTCGAGCTTCACGCTCTTGGCGCCGACGCGGATGTTCTCGCTCTTGGTGCCGGTGTGCACCGCGATACCCTGCTTGGTGAAGCTGCGCTCGAGGAGCTTGCTGACCTCCTCGTCCTCGACGGGCAGAATCTGCGGCAGCATCTCGATGAGCGTGACCTTCGTGCCGAAGGCGTTGAAGAAATACGCGAACTCCACGCCGATGGCGCCGGCGCCGATGATGGCCATCGTCTTCGGGGCTGTCTTGGCGGCGAGCGCCTCGCGGGAGGTCATCACGCGCGTGCCATCCACCGGCAGGCCCGGCAGCGGGCGCGGCTTCTGGCCGGTGCAGAGGAGGATGTTTTTCGTGCGGAGAAATTTGCCCTTATGCTCGCCCTCGGTGATCTCGACCATGCCGGGGACGGTGACGGAGCCCTTGCCGACGAGGTAGTCGACCTTGTTCTTCTTGAAGAGGAACTCGACGCCCTTGGCCATCTGGGTCGCGACACCGCGCGAGCGCTCGACGACCTTGGCGAAGTCGAACGACGCCCCCGTGACGCTGAGGCCGTAGCTGTCGGCCTTCTGGATGGTGCGGTAGAGCTCGGCGCTCTTGAGGAGGGCCTTGGTCGGGATGCAGCCCCAGTTGAGGCAGGTGCCGCCGGCGCGCTCCATTTCGATGACGGCCACCTTCTTGCCGAGCTGACCGGCGCGGATCGCGCCGACGTAGCCGGCGGGGCCGCCGCCAATGATCACCAAGTCGTAGATGTCGTCTGCCATAGTGGGAGTTTGTGAGCGGGCAAAGTCGCTCCCGGCTGCGACTTCGTCAAATTGAAAGTCCGTGGAGTGCGGCGACATGTCGCCGCTCTGAAAGCGGCCTCGCGAGGCCGCACTCCCTCAGATATCTATCACATCATCCCGCTTGGCCGGCGCGCCAGAGCGGCCGGGGCCGCCCGGCGGCCGAGGCGGCGTCAGCAGGCGGTTCAGCACCAGGTTGGTCACGCTGACGATCAGTGCACCCAGCAGGGCCGACCCGAAACTGGCCACGTGGAAGCCGTCCACCAGCCGGCCCACGAAGTAAAAGAGCACGGCGTTGATCAGCCAGATGCCGACCCCGAGGGTCAGGACGATGAACGGCAGCGTGAAGAGCAGCAGCAGCGGTTTCAGCACGGCGTTGAACAGGCTGAGCAGGAGCACGACGACGAACAGGGTCGTGCCGGTGTCATAGCTGATGCCGGGCACGATCTTGGTGCTGAGCATGACCCCGAGGGCCAGCACCAGCCACCGCACCAGCAGATTGACGAACGGTTGCTTCATTGAATGATGTGCCGTCAACCTTTGCCGCGGCACCCCGCGGAGCAATGAAAATTCTCATTATTCAGGACTACCTTCGCAGCGGCGGCACCGAGCGGCATTCCGTGTTCATGGCCACGGCGTTCGCCAAGGCCGGGCATGAGGTCACCCTACTCACCTTCCGCCCGCGCGGCATCCTCGAACTCGACGCCGAGCAGCAGCCCTTCGCCTTCCGGTCCCTGCAGTCCTTTGACACGGGCTTTGACTGGTTCGCCCCCGGCCTGCTCAACGCGGCCAAGGAAGCCGCGCCGGATCTGGTGCTCTGCATGGGTCGCATGGCGAACTGTTACGCGGGTTTTATCCAAAGCCGCCTGCCCCGGGCTGCCGTCATCTGCACCATGCGCACGGGCAAGCTGCTGCCTTACCTCTTTGTCCGCTCGCTGAAACTCTGCCGGCACATCATCGCCAACAGCCATGTCGCCAAGCGCGTGCTGACCGACGACCACGACATCCCGTCGCACAAGGTCACGGTCATCCACAACTCGGTCCTCCGCTTCACCGACGAGACCGCGCCGCGCAACAATGCCCTGCGCCGCTACCACGGCGCCAACCCGACGACCGTGGTGCTGCTCAACGTCGCCATGTTTCGACCGGAAAAAAACCAGCGCGAACTCATCGAGCTCTGCGCCAAGCTCCCGGGCTACCTCGACTGGCAGCTCTGGCTGGCGGGCGACGGCCCGGCGCGCAAGGGCTGCCAGCGGCTCGCCCACGACCTCGGCCTCGGCTCGCGCGTGAAGTTCCTCGGCTACACCTCCGATCCCACCCCGCTCTACCACGCCTCAGACCTGGCTGTCCTGGCCTCGCAGAGCGAATCGCTGTCCAACTTTCTGATCGAGGCCCAGCTGCATGGCTTGCCCGTCGTGGCCTACGACATTGTCGGCGTCGGCGAATGTTTTGTGCCCGACCGCTCGGGCTGCCTTATCCCCAACCGCGACCAAGTCTCCTTCATCGCCGCGCTGGATCGGCTTATCCGGCAGCCGGCCGAGCGCCAGCGTTTCGCCCAGCATGGCCGCGACCACGCCCAGGCGAAGTTCGTCCCCGAGCGTCAGATGCAGGCGCATCTGGGCCTGTTCCGAGAGCTGACCACGAAGGCAACCAAGGAAGAGCCGAAAAAACTGAACAAACCGCCGCTCATCATTGGCTGACCACGGTAGTTGTAGGAGGGGCTTTACGCCCCGAGCCTCGCGCGGCGCGATTTCCATCGGGGCGTAAAGCCCCTCCTACAGCAAGCCACCACCCCTCCTGACAACTGTATGTCAGCAGGCCCGGAGCCAAACCCGCCCGGGTTTGCTTTCCACAACTTCGTCCTCTTTCTGTGTCTCCCGTGCCGATCCTATCCGCCCCCGAGTCCATCCGCCTGCGCGGCGTCCGCCAGAACAACCTCAAGGGCTTCGATCTCGATCTCCCCCTGGGCAAGTTCGTCGTCGTCACCGGCCTGAGCGGCGCCGGCAAGTCCTCCCTGGTGTTCGACACTCTGCACGCCGAGGGCCAGCGGCGCTACGTCGAGACCTTCAGCGCCTACACCCGCCAGTTCCTCGACCTGCTCGACAAGCCCAAAGTAGACCGCATCGAGAACATCCGGCCGTCCATCGCCATCGAGCAGTCCAACACGGTCAAGACCTCTCGCTCCACCGTCGGCACAATGACCGAACTGACCGACTTCGCGAAGGTCTGGTTCAGCCACGTCGCCGAGTGCTACGACCCCGCCACCGGCGAGAAGGTCGAGGACGACAACCCGCAGACGATCTGGACCAAAACCAATGCGGGGCACCCGGCCGCCACCCTCCTGCTCTGTTTCCGCATCGCCAAGCCCGACAACCTGAAATGGTCGGAGATCCTCACCAGCATCAAGGGCCAAGGCTATACGCGGATTCTGACGAAACGTCGAACGTCGAACCAAATCCTCGAAATCCAGAAGATCGACGAACTACTCGAAAGTCTGGATCCCGGATCGAAAGTTCAGCGGTCAAAATTCGACGTTCAGAGTTTGGCGTTCGTTTACGTCGTTCAGGACCGCCTCGCCATCGTCGCAGACAACAAGTCCCGCTTCCTTGAGGCCACCGAATCCGCGCTCCACTTCGGCAAGGGCGAGGTTTTCCTCTTCGCACCTCACCCCTCAAACCTCACGTCTCAAACCTTCCTTCCCGCCGGCCACTACTCGCGCGGCCTGCACTCCCCGAAGACCGGCCGCACCTTCCGCCCCGCCACCCCGGGCCTGTTCTCATTCAACTCCCCCCTCGGCGCCTGCCCAAAGTGCCGAGGCTTCGGCCGTGTCATCGACATCGACTACCGCCTCGCCATCCCCGACCACTCTCTGTCCATCGCCGACGGCGCCATCCGCCCGTGGGAAGGCGAGATCTACGGCGAATCCAAGAAGGACCTCATCCAGTTCGCCAAGAAAGTCGGCCTGCCGGTCAACGTGCCCTTCGCCGCGCTCACCCCGGAGCAGAAATCTTTCGTCCTCGACGGCTCGCCGGGCTATGATGGCGAGACCAACCACTGGCCGAAATACTGGTATGGGTTGAAGGGTTTCTTCCGCTACCTTGAGAAGACGACCTACAAGATGCACGTGCGCGTCTTCCTCTCGCGCTACCGGGCCTACAACCAGTGCCCCGAGTGCCACGGCTCCCGCCTCCAGCCCGAGGCCCTCTGCTGGAAATGGCGCGGCTACACCCTGCCCCAGCTCTACCAGCTGCCGATCAGCGAACTGTTGGCGCAAGTTGCCTCTGACTCGTCACACGTCACTGGTCACTCGTCACACGAAGCGCACAGCGCTTCGATCGCCCACGACTCCATCGTCACTCGCCTGCGCTACCTCGCCCAGGTCGGCCTCGGCTACCTGACGCTCGACCGCACCTCGCGCACGCTCTCCGGCGGCGAGGTCCAGCGCGTCAACCTCACCTCCTGCCTCGGCACCTCGCTGGTCGACACGCTCTTCGTCCTCGACGAACCCTCCGTCGGCCTGCACCCGCGCGATATCGACCGCCTGCTCGGCATCATCCGCACGCTGAGCGACGCCGGCAACACGGTGGTCGTGGTCGAGCACGACGAGGCCATGATCCGCGCCGCCGACCACGTCATCGAGGTCGGCCCCGAGCCGGGCGCCCGCGGCGGCCACATCGTGTTCCATGGCTCCGTAGGCGGTATGCTTGCTTCGGCGAAAAGCATCACCGGCGCCTATTTCTCCGGGCGCCAGCGGATCGACGCCCCGGCCCAACGCCGCCCGGTGGAAGGCCCAGCTCCAGCTCGGCCACGATCAGGCAAAAAGCCCGCCACCCACTGGCTCTCCTTCACCAACGCCTCGAAGCACAACGTCCGCAATCTCTCCTTCC
>DAORVZ010000116.1:0-6147 GCA_035434005.1 Lacunisphaera sp. | reverse complement strand
GGCCTGGCCGCTGCTGCAGCCTCCGCAGTTTCTTGGCGGCGGCGCGTTCCCTGTCGATCTGCTGGAGCCGGCCGAGCTGGGCCATGACCTGGGTTTCCAGCTCCCCGGCGCGACTTTGCAGCGCCGCCAGCACTTGCCGCCGGGATTCGAGAAAGCCTTGCAGCCGCTCGCGGCCGAACAACAGGTCGCCGCCGGAGACCTTGTCGGCGTCGGTCTGGGCCGTGGTCGCGCAACCGGCGAGCAATCCGATGATGAGGACGGCCAGGAGGCCGGAAGACAGCCGGAGATTCATGGGGAAAATCAGGTGGTGATGGCGGCGAGGCTTGTGCGGTCCTTCGCGAGCTCCGTGCCCACGCCCTGCAGGGCCTGGACCTGCCCGGCGAGGGCGACGCGCTTTGCCTCGAGGGTGCTTTTCTTCTCCGCCCACTGGGCGCGCTCGGCGGCGACGGCGGTTTTCTCGGGGGTGGAGGTCTTGAGGGTTTCCTCGAGGTAGGCGAGGGCCGCCTGATACTGTTCCAACAAGGCGTTGTTCTCGGTGATTTGCCGGTCCACCTCGGCCAGGGAGGCCTTGGCGGCAGAGATATCCTGGTGCGTGCGCATAGTCTGGCTTTGCAGCCGGGCGATCTCGGCCTTGCGTTGCTCGCCGGCTTGTTGCGCCTCGGCGATTTTCTGCCCGCGGGTGGCGAGGGCGGCATTGGCGGTCTGGATCTCGGATTCGAGGAAGGCTTGCTCCCGGCCGTATTGGCGGCGGCGCTGGGCGATGGTTTCGCCGATGGCCTTGCCGGTCATGCCGCCGAGGATGTTGCCAAGACCAGCACCAAGGACCCCAATGCCGACCTTTTCCAGGTCGCTGGCGTTCTTTTGTTTTTCCGCCACCAAGATGCCGAAGATGCCGCCTATGACCGTGCCGACCTTCTTGCCGGTGTCGGTGGCCTTGGCCACGTCGGCTTGGGCTTGGGCTTCGACCTTGGCCTGGGCGAGCGCGGCCACCGGCGAGGGCGGCGCGGCCGCCGCGCGCACGGCGGGACTGCCGATCAGGGAAGCGGCGAACATCAGGGCGCAAACAAGGGGGACGGGACGGGGTGTTTTCATGGGACGGGGGCGAGTTTTTTTGCGACCGCATCGTGGAGGTAGGCGGGCCAGCGGTCGCTTTCGGCCGGTGCCTGTTGCAAGATGGTTTTCAGCTCGGTGAGCACCTCAGGGCCCTGTCCGCCGCCGGCCGCCACGGCCTCGGCCAGCGGCCGGTCGAGCAGGGTGGCGTCGGCCTTGAATCGTCCGGCCAGCGGGGCCAGCGCACGGGTGATCTCGTCGACGGCGTGGCCGATCTTGCCGCGCTCCGCGGCGATGGCGCGCTCGGTGGCGGCGACCATGTCGGCCACATTGAGGCCGGACTTTTGGTTGGTTTTGTAGATTTCGAGCGTGATGAGGTAGTCCTTCGTGATGCGATCACGGGAAATCTCGGCCAGCCGCCACTGGGTTTGAACAAAGGTCAGTTGGGCTTTGAGCTGATCGGTGTCGCCCACGCCGCGCCCATGCCGGAACCCAGCGAAGGCGAGGAATCCCACCACACCCAACAGGATCCCCAGTGCGGTGCTGGCGGAGAAGGGAGCCACCCAGAGGTTGGATGCTCTCGGGCGGGGCGGCGATGGTTGCGGTGGCGGAGCCGCGACAACCGGCGGCGGCTGGGCCAGAGCCGGGGTGGTGAGAGGCACCGCCGGGAGCTGGGGCGCATTTCCGACGGCGAGGGCCACGGGCAGCCGATGGGCGCCCGTGCCGGTGTTGATGCCGACCGGCGCGCGCGGCACCGTGGCCGGTTGTCCGCACTGCGCGCAGGCCTTGGTCGCCTGGGCCTCGGCGAGCAAGGCCGTCAGTTCGGCCCGACAAGAGGGACAGAGGTAGCGGAAGGCGCGCCCCGCCGCCCGGGATTTTGGCGGGATGGATGGGGCGGGGGTGTCGGCGGGGGTGGACATTATTTTTCGGTGGTGATCATCGAGAGCAGCAGCATCGAGAGCATGTCGCCCGGATCCTCGGAATAGGTGCCGCGCGTCCCGGCTGTGGTGCTCATGGTCTGGAAGAAATCAGGACTGTAGGGCTGGGTGGCATGGATGATCTGGTAGCTGTCGTGGCCGGGCCGGGTGGCGTGGCCGGTATACATCGAGAGGACGCCGGTGGACTGGTAGGCCCCTACGAATTGCCGTATTTGCGCGTAGAGCCCCGGTTCGTATCGGCGATCCACGCGTGCGGAGACAGCGCCGCGACTGTCCGCCGAGTAGATGCTCCCGCCGAGCGTCTCGTAAGGGCCGACGTCGCCGATCAGGGCGAACACCTTTCTCGCCTCCGGCTTGCCATACTGCGCGAAGAAGCCCAGGGCCTTGCCGACGGCCGCGACCACATCCACATTGCCGCCGCTCAGATCCTTGATTTCCACGTCGAGAAACTGCCGCAGGCGTGGATCCAGTTGTGGAAAATCGCGGGGGTGGGTCGGCGCAGCGGCCAGCGCGACGCTTTGCAGCGGAAACTCCCGCCAGGGGCGGTTCAGCCCTTCGCGGTCGCTGCCCCCATAGGAGACGATGCCGACGCGCAGTTCGGTGAACTTGGGGATTTCCGTGGCTAGGCGCTTGATGGCGGTGCGGAGATTCTTGAGCGGCACCTCCATCGAGCCGCTGGTGTCGATGGCGATCACGAGTTCGATCGGATCCTTGCGCACGGCGGCGGCCAGCTGCCGCTCCGACTGCGCCAACGTGCGCTCCAGCTCGGCGACCCGATCCCGCAGGTCCGGGATGGCGGGCGCGGGCGGCTTGACCTGCGCCATCATCATCAGGAACAGGAGCACGAAGATCGCCATGACCATCGTCAGCAAGTCGCTGAGCGTGACGTAGACGCTCTCTTCCTTGCGGGCTTGGACCAATCTCATGGCGTCCGGGCTCCGGGTTTAGCTCTCCTCGCCGCGCTCGGGGCGGGCGGCATGGCTGCGCAGCATGGGCAGGACATACACCTCGGTGAGTTCCGAGATGAGGGCCACATACTTCGTGGTGCCCTCCTCGACGATGCCGGTGAGGATGCGCAGCATGACGCCGCCGAAGCTGGCGGCGATCAGCGTGGCGACAAACGACACGGCCAAGCCTTCCAGCGGCCCACCCGCACCCATGAGCTCCTTGGCGCCAAGCGCCGCGGCGTCGGACGCCTGGTTGAGCAGGGCCCCCAGCTTCGACATCATCATGAGCAGGCCGATGATCGTGCCAATGAGGCCGAGGGTCACGAGCACGTTGGCCTGCAGCTCGATCCGCCGGTTTTTCGCCAGCAGCCGCGAATGCAGGATTTCCACCAGGTTGTCCTGGTTGATCTCCGAGCTGACAGTGTAGATCTTGTAGAGAGACTCGATGTGGCTGCGGAAGTAACTGGTGGAGTCTCCCGGGCGTGGCTGGGTCTGGTCGAGGAAGAGGCCGATATCGTTGCACTCGACCAGATGTCGGGCGTCCCGCGAAGCCAGTTGGATCTCCACCTCGATCTTCTGCGCATCGCGCCAGTTGGAGTGCAGGGCGTAGCCGCCCAGCGAGAAAAGCACGAGGTAGAGGGTGTTTTCCGCCAGGCCCTTGAGGGGCAGGACGCCGCTCTTCTCCACGAGAAACACCACGCCGAGCAGCGCGATCACCGCCACCAGGATGCCGAACCAGCGCTGCCAATCCACCAGGCTGCGGGTCTCCTCGATCTGACGGGAAAACGTCTCGGCAAGCTCGTTCTTCATGGGCCGCCATTATACGGGGCGACCGGGGCCGCTTGTCCGGGAGGATGGGAAAACGTCCGGGATAATATCCCGGCCCCCATGGGCCATTGGGGCGGGTTGGCGCGTCACGCGGCGCGCATCAGGGGCTCGAACAGCCCGCGGATTCGCCGCACGGAGACGCGCACCAGCAGGAAGCGCCGCGAGAAACGGCGGTTACGGGGGTGGCGGACAAAGTCGGCGGCTGCATCGTTGAAGCTGCCGAGATAACGCTGATCACCCAGGGCTCGCACGAACTCGAGGTCGGCCTCGCGGTGGTTGTCATCCAGGCTAAACAGCCAGTAAAGCAGATGCGCGTGCAGCGGCAGGCCGTGGCGGAGGAGCCGGCGCTCGAACGCGGCCTCCGGCAGGCCATGGTGCCGACAGTATCGCTGCCGGAAGGTGGCGGGCCGCGCGATGGGGGCGGAGGCGGCGCTCGCCGGCGTCGTGGACATGGCGTGATCCTCGCGGGAAATCAGGATACCTGCCGGCGGCGGTGCCAGGCGGCAAGGCCGAGGGCGAGGACGCCGACGAGGGCAGCGTAGGTCGAAGGCTCTGGTATGGCGGCGTAGTTCAGGTAAAGGTTGTTGCCGGTCTGGCTGAGGGAGAAGGCGCCGGTGAAGGCGTTTTGGAAAGCCGAGGTGTCGACGGTCCAGGCGTTGGCGGCGAAGCCGGTGATGCCACCGGCGGCCGAGGCGACGAGGAAGGTGGCGTTGGCACCGGGGTCGAAGTTGAGGGCGAGGCCGGCCGCCCCAGCCGCGTTGTTCGAGGCCAGCGCCAGGCGCAGGGGATCACCGGGGGTGCCTGCAAGATCGAGAACCCCGCTCAGCGTGAGCAGGCTGTATCCACTGGGGGTGCCCGAGGCACCGAGGGTATCCTTCAGGCGAAACTCCAGGCCCGCACCGGACTCCAGAAAGACATTGCCCAGGGTAATGGTCCCGGGATTCACGATGCCGCCGGAGATCAGGCCGCCCGACTCCACGGTGACATCACTGGTGATGAAACCGGAGCCGCGCAGGATGGCGGTGCTCTTCACCAGCACCGCCCCCGTGCCGGTGCCTGAACCGACGGTGTTCGCGACTCGCAACGTGCCGCCGTTCACGGTGGTGCCGCCGGTGTAGGTGTTGGCTCCGGACAGCGTGGCGATGCCGACGCCGTTCTTGATGAGCCCGCCTGCGCCGCTGATCACGCCGTTGAGCCCGGCGGTATTGAAGGCAAGAGTCGTGGCCCCGGCCAGCGTGATCGCGGCTGTGGGGGTCATGCTGAGGTTGTTCACGGACTGGTTGTGATTAAGGAGCAGCGTCGTGCCGTTGAACAAGGTAACGTTGGTGACAGACGGCAGGACAAACGCCGCACCGGTGGCGAGGGTGCCTCCCTGGATTAGTGTGGCGCCGGTGTAGGTGTTGGCCCCGGACAGCGTGAGGGTGCCCGCGCTGGCGGACTTGAGCAGGGTGCCCGCGCCGGAGATCACGCCGCTCAATTCGAGGCTGTTGCCGTTGGTGTTCACCTGGCCGTTGCCACTGGAGAGGATGAGATTGCGGGCGCTGGTCATGGTGGCATCCGTGCGAAGCGTGCCGTTGGTGGCCAGGGTGAGGGTGCCGGCGGCGGCGCCGAGATTGGTGTCTGCGGTGACGGCCAGCGTGCCGGCGCTGACGGTGGTGCCGCCGGTGTAGCTGTTGGTGCCGGCGAGGGCCAGGGTGCCTGCGCCGGTTTTGGTGAGGCTGCCGGCGCCATCGAGCGCGCCGCCGAGCGTGGTGGTGTTGCTCTGGACCTCGAAGATTCTGGCGCTGCTCAGGGTGGCGTTGTGGCTCAGGGTCAGGGCGCCGATGGTGCGGACGGTGTTGGAGACCGTGAAGGCATTGGCCAGCGTGCGGGTGCCCGTGGCGGACAAGAAGCCGCCGTTGAAATCAATGTTGCCGCTGCCCAGCGCGGCATCGGATTGGATGCTGGTCGTGCCGGCGCTGAGCGTGGTGCCACCGGAGTAGGTGTTGGCACTGTTCAGGGTGAGCACACCGGTGCCCAGCTTGGCCAGGGAGCCGCTCCCGGAAATGACGTTGGCGGGAGTGGTGCCGGCGGAAACATCCAACGTGAGCGTGGATCCGGCGCCGATAATCACGCTGCCGCCACCGCTCAGGCCTGCGAGGGTCTGATTGGCGTTCACCGCCAGGGTGGCGGGGGTGCCGATGTAGGGCGTGCGGTTCGTGGGCAGCGCGTTGACCGCGCCGATGGCCAGCGTGCCGGCATCGATCGAGGCGCTGATGTTGAATGTGCTGGTGCCGGTGAGCGTCAGTGTGCCGGCACCCGCCTTGCCGAGGTAACCGGCTCCGCTGAAGGAGGTGCTGAGCGTGATATCGTTGCCGTTGGTGTCGAAGTAGGCCTGGCCGCCG
>DAORVZ010000115.1:0-6170 GCA_035434005.1 Lacunisphaera sp. | reverse complement strand
GAGATGATCCGCGGGCTGGAGAAAAACGCCTACGCCGCCGGGGACTACCGCTGGTGGGTGCCGCCCCGCGGCGCCAGCTTGGTGCTGGCGCGCTACGTCGGGCCGCTGGCCGGGATGCTGGTGGCGGATGGTCCGGCCCGCTGGTGTTACGCCGGTGCGGTCGCGCTGATGCTCGGCCTCGGCTGCGACCAGACGCGCTTCACCGGCGGCCGCTGGTGGCACGGTCTGTTCCTGCCCGTGGGCATGACGGTGTTCAGCTACATTTTGCTGCGCTCGATGGTCGTCACGCTCTGGACCGGCGGCATCCGCTGGCGCGGCACCTTTTACCCGTTGCGGGAACTTAAACGCAACCGGCTGTAAGCGGGGATTGAACCGGCCCCGGGAGCCACTCAAGCTGGCTGCATGGTTCGCCCATCCAGTTCCGAGTCCCCCGACGCCCTCGTCGGCCGTTTGGCGGAACTCAACCAGATCGGGGTCGCGCTCTCGCAGGAAAAAAACCTCGACCGGCTGCTCGAGACCATCCTGCTCGCCGCCAAGAAAATCACCAATGCCGATGGCGGCACACTCTACCGCCACCCGCCCGGCCAGGACACGCTGACCTTCGAGATCATCCGCACCGACTCGCTCGGCATCGCCATGGGCGGCACCACGGGCGTGAAGATACCCTATCCCCCCATCCGGCTCCGCGATCCCCAGGGCCGCGAGAACACCACGATGGTCGTGGCCAACACCGTGCTGAAGGGCCGCACCGTCGCCATCACCGACGCCTATCAGGAGCAGGGTTATGACTTCGCCGGCACGAAGGCCTTCGACCGCCACACCGGCTACCGCTCCCAGTCCTTCCTCACGGTGCCGATGAAGAACCACCAGGACGAGATCATCGGCGTCCTCCAGCTCATCAACGCCCAGGATCGGATGACCGGGGACATCGTCCCGTTCAGCGACACCGACCAGCGCCTAGCCGAGTCGCTCGCCTCGCAGGCGGCGGTCGCCCTCACCAACCGGCTGCTCATCGTCCAGTTGGAAACGCTCTTCGAGTCCTTCGTCGGCCTCCTGAACAAGGCGATTGATGAGAAATCACCCTACACCGGCGGGCATTGCCACCGCGTCCCCGTGCTCACGATGCTGCTCGCCGAGGCGGTGCATGCGACCCCGAGCGGTCCGCTCGCGGAGTGGCGGCTGACCGATCCTGGCCGCTACGAGCTCAAGATCGCCGCACTCCTCCATGATTGTGGCAAGGTCACCACCCCCGTCCATGTCGTGGACAAGGCGACCAAGCTCGCGACCATCTTCGACCGCATCGCGCTCATCGACACCCGCTTCGAGATCCTGCGGCGGGATGCCGAGATCGCGGCCCTCCGCGCCGGGGCTGTCCCCGGTGCCGACGCCCGGGCCGTGGACCAGACCCAGCGCAGCCGGCTCTGGGAAATTCAGGAGGACCGCGAATTTCTCAGGCTCTGCAACATCGGCGGCGAGGCCATGTCCTCTGCCAGCCAGGAGCGCGTCCGCGCCATCGCCGGCAAATACCGCTGGCGCAATCCCGCGGGCGAGGAGGTCGATTTCCTCACCGCCGACGAGATCGAGAACCTCACCATCCGCGCCGGCACGCTCACGGCGGCGGAGCGGCAGATCATAAACCACCACATCGAAGTCACCATCCAGATGCTCGGGGCGCTGCCCTGGCCGCGGCACCTGCAGAACGTCCCCGAATTCGCCGGCGGCCATCACGAGCGGATGGACGGCAAGGGCTACCCCCGCGGCCTGACCCGCGACCAGATGTCGGTGCAGGCGCGCATCATGGGCATCGCGGACATCTTCGAGGCCCTCACGGCGCGCGACCGGCCCTACAAGCCGGGCAAGACCCTCACCGAATCGCTCCACATCCTCGGCAAGATGCGGCTCGACGGCCATGTGGACCCCGACCTGTTCGACATCTTCGTCCGGCAGCGCGTCTACGAAAGCTACGCGCAGCAATTCCTCGATCCCGCGCAGATCGACGCCGTGGACGTCACGAAAATCCCCGGCTACTCCGGTGACTGAAGCGTTTTCTCCCGCCCATAAACCATCCGACCGGTCACCGATCCCGCCCCAACATGTCTGACCCCAACGCCGACTTCGACCACGCCGTCCTCGACAAGATAGACGCCAGCCCGATCGGCGCGGTGCCGACCACGCCCGCCTACCAGGATGCCCTCCGCCGACTCTACGCCGCCCAGCAAGTCTATGCCTCCGCCGACCACAAGGGCGGGCACGTCACCACCCGCTCGCTCGCGCAACTGCCATGCTTCCACGCGCACAACCTCGAGGCGTTCATCGCCGGCGCGATTGACGACACCGCGCTCGAGACCAACGCCAGCATCTACGACCGCTACGTGCAGTCGCTGCCCCTCGATCAGCGCGCCCGCGCGGAAAAGCAGCGGATGCCGGTCATCGGCAAGGCCGTCCATCACCGCGCCAAGCACGGGCAGGCCATCCCGCACGACCCGTTGCACACGCTGTTCCTCGTGCCCGGCGCCGGGCCGCACCCCGGCCTGCCCGGCAACTACCTGCACGGCTCCGTGTTTCACGCCGGCGACGAGGCCACCGGCTCATGGGTGATCCACGTGCATGACTCCGAGGACGGGGCGACCCTTCACCACACGCCGAAGCTTCCGGGCGCGTTGGAAAAACTGCAGGAAGTCCTCGCCAGCGCGCCCTTCCACCTGAACGAGCTGGCAGCGCTGGGTTTCAAGCCGGCTTAAACCCGAAACCTGAGACCTGGGGATTGCCGGCGGCAGGACAACCCGACCAAGCCGCAAAAAGCGCACTGCCGTTTTCACCGGTCGGAGGTGCCCCTGAATTTTGCCGAGGCGGACGCGATGTATTTGCGCGTCGATTATTGGGCCATCACGCGCGAGCTGGATAGCAACCGAATATGCCACGGCTCCATCCGACGGCATGAGCTCTGCCTCCGAGGTCAGAGTTTTTGCAGGCCTTGCGAAACCAGCTTGAGGAAGGGCCAGCCACGAAGAGCGTCGATCGCGAGGAACTGGTGCAGGCCGACGATCAGGACGAAGACGAACAGATAGGAGCCCTTGGAAGATTTGTGCCGGAGCCGACGCTGCGCGAAGAACGCCCCGGGCCAGCCACCGAGGAGCTCGAGCAGATGCAGCATCTGCTCAGGTTCCCGCTGGGCTTTTTCCCGGGCGCGGCGCTTGTCGGCTGCATAGATGAAATAGGTGATGATTGATATCAGCACGACCCATGCACCCGAGTAGCCGACACCCGTTGGGCCGATGTGGTAGAACACGGCGTATCCCGGCAGCAGCAGGAAACCCAGTATCAGGAAATGTGTGGCCTTGATCCGGCCCGCGGCGCCGAGAAAGACCGCCTGTTGCGCGCACGGCCGGCCTTGGCGGTCGGCACCCAGCACGAAAATCACCGGGTCGCCAGGCTCGGGTGTCCGGGGTCGCTCGGTGAAATCGCGGATGTGCAGAAAAACCCGCCGACCCTCATGTTCCAGATAGCCGAACCCCCGTGCCCCATTCCATTCAAGTATTTTTCCGGTAAGCTTCATGGTCGGGCTCTTCAGGTTTCTCTTCGGCTCAGTATTCCACGTCGCGGCAGCGGGATTCAAGTTTCACGGCGATGTTGTTGATCTGTTGTGCTGAGAGGATCGCGGAGCCGCTCGGCAAGAACTTGGTCAGGCCCTTGGGATTGGTGACGCGGCACATGCGGGAATCGCGCGAGGGCTTCATTTCCACCCACCAGCCAGGGAGGGTGAGGATGGGCTGCACATGGGTGCGCTCGCCGAGTTCGTCCTTGAGGGCGTTGGCCAGCCAGATTGAGGTCCGCTCGGCCTGTTCGAGGCCGTGGTTGTCCTCGCCCCAAGGCCAGACGAGGGAGCGGCCGTCAAAATAGACCTTGTGATCGTCAAAGCCCGGCCGAGCACTCCCTTTGCGGCGGGTCTTGGTCTCGATGGCGAACACGCCCTGCGGACCCACTGCCACGTGGTCTACGTTGAACTTTGTGCCATTGTTCTGGCCGGGGACGTCGTGAAAGATGCGCCAGCCTAGCGGCTTCAACGGCTCCAGATGCTCGGCCACGATACGCTCGCCGAAGTAACCGAGGTAGCGGTTGGCATTTTCCTTCGATTTGGCAGCCAGCCAGCGGGCGCTGGAGATAAAGGTGGCAATGAACGCCACCACTGAAAGGGCGAGCCACGCGATTTGGGTCACGGCGGGTTGTTTACCGGTGAGTGACAGCATCCCGGAAAAAACGAGCGCTGGCAGACCGGCCGAGACCCCAAGCCAGAGAAACAGGTCTTCTTGGAATTTGATGGTGAACTTGAGCTGCGTCTCACCCGGGGTGCGGAGTAATTTAAGATCGTCCCCAAAGGGGAGGCGGGTCTTTTGCACGCGTCGCTGCCACCAGATCATGGCTAGCGAGCACGCGAAAAAAAACAGAAAGTAACCGACCGCAATAAGCCCTTGGTTCAAAGTCATGATAAGATCGAATGAGAAGACAGCACTCGTGGCCCCAGGCGATGGGTGGAGATTTTATCTGCCTGGGCCGAGGCTGGGCTACCCGCCGTCGCCAGGAAATCATGGCGAGACGAGTTTGGTCCGGGTCAAAAGCTAGGGGAGGGCGCCGTCGGTGCCAGCTTTAAGGTGTAAGCTTTAAGTGGTAAGGTGCCAGACTCGGTGGGCTGCGCCTTGGTGACTTGAACTCATCGCAAATGGCGATGAGTTCATTACGGGCCTTTGCGTAAGGCTAACTTAACTTATTAATAGGAGCCGCGGGGTGTGCGAAATCGGGGCCCGATGCACGCAGGGCGGGACCGGGCTGCCGGGCCAGGCGCAGGCGATGCGCCACAGGTTGAACCGGCCGAAGCTGTAGGGTTGGGCGCCGGGCCGTGGCGCGTAATGCAAATCGTAATGATTTTCTGCGAGCCACTCCGAAAAGGCTTCATCATCCGGGCCGCCGTATAACTTCAGGAGTTCGGAACGGATTTGGGGATCATCTACCTTGCGGAGCGCGTGTTTGTTGAGGAGGCCTTCGCTCGGGGCGCCGTGATAGGTGCACAGCCAGGTGTCCGCTTCGACGGGGGCGCTGTCGGCGTGCCAGGACATGACGTCCGTGGGGACGGGGCCGCCTTCCTCGTCCCGGGGATAGCCGTAAATGATGTTGAGTGCCGGGTCGCGGCCGGCGTCGCGGAGCAACGCCATATCCGCGAGCATCTGGCCGACGGCGCTCAGGCCGCCCGCCTCGAGCCTCAGGCCGCGCAACCGTTCCTCATCCAACGCGACGGGGCCTTCGCCCGGCCCGAGTTGGCGGACGACCTCGGCGTAGTCGCCGGGGAGCGGGCGTTCCCAACAGAGCGCGTTCACGCCGCGATCAAACGGCGCAGAGAGGAGGGGGTTGAAAGTGGGGACGCGTTTAATCACGCCGGGGGCGGCAGGCTCGGGCTAGGGGAGCGCCGCCGGCGTAATGGCCGTAATGGACGGCAGCGAGCCTCGGACCCAGACGATCAGCACGCCGTTGGCCGCATCGACCAGCACGTATTCATTCTTGGCGACGACGAGGTCTTTGCCGGCGAAGCGGTAGGCCTCGCCCGGCTTGGGCTCGAGCAGGGTGGGCGAGTCCTTGAGGTGCGCGGTCTGCGCCTGGATGAAGTCGTTGACGAAATCCGGGTGCAAGGTGCGGCCGAGCTGGCCGGGCTTCAGCTGCTCGTAGATGGAGCGTCCGTCGTCGCCGAACTTCACGGCGTAGAGCAGCAGGCCGTCGTTGCCCTCGAACATCCACACCGCACGGTCCTTGCCGGGCTGGCTGTCAGGTTTCTTGCTGCGGTGCTTCGTGATCTCCGCGAGGGTGGCACCGAGCACGGCGGAGGCGGTGCTGGCGGAGAGCAGGGCACAGAGGGCGGCGAGCAGAAGACGGATTTTCACGGCGACACAGGAAAGAACAGAGGAAGCGGAAAGATTCAAACCATACCGTGGGCCCGGGGCAGGCGGGCGAAACAGGCCACGCCATCTACCCAATCAGATTCTTCAGCGCCGCGAGATATTTGTCGCGCGTGCGGCTGATCACCGCCGCCGGTAGGCGCGGGCCGGGCGGGGTCTGGTTCCACTTGAGCGCGAGGAGGTGGTCGCGCACGAACTGCTTGTCGTAGCTCGGGGGCGAGATGCCGG
>DAORVZ010000114.1:0-6193 GCA_035434005.1 Lacunisphaera sp. | reverse complement strand
GCGAAACTGCCAAAACCGAGCTGGCCCAGGCCCGCCAAGCTCTAGCCACCCTCGAAAAGGCGCCCAAGCCCGCCGCCGACACCACGGCCCTCGACGCGAAGAACCGCGAGCTGTCCGCCGCGCTCGCCGAGTTGGAATCCGCCAAAGCCTTTGGCCGCCAAGTCGAGGACACCCTCAACAAGGTCAACGATGACAAGGCCCGCGTCGCCGCCCAGGCCGCCGCCGAGCTCGAGTCCGCCCGCCAGTTCGGCCAGCAAGTCGAGACCACCTTGAACAAGGTCAACGACCAGAAGGCGGCGCTCGAATCCCAACTCGCGGTCGCCCGCCAGGAACTCGCCGCGAAACCCGGCGCACCGGCCTATCCCGATCTGACCAACCGCGTGAGCGAATTGGAAAGCCAGCTCACTCGCGCCAAGGCCGAACTATCCGCCGTAGGTCCGGCTAAGGCGGATCTCTCCGGCCGCGTCACCCAACTCGAGACCGCCCTCGCCGCCGCCCGCAACGCCGCGCCGCGCTACCCCGACCTGCGCGCCCGCGTGACCGAGCTCGAAGCCCAGTTCACCGCCGCGCAGGCCACCGCCGCCCAGCGCGCCCAGGAACTGGAACGCGCCAACACCAAGCTCGCCGGGGACGAAAACACCTTCGCCGCGCTGAACCGCGAACTCGCGGCCGCCAAGGCCGCCGCGCCGAAATACCCGGACCTCTCCGACCGCGTTGCCGAACTCGAGACCGCCTTGACCGCGGCGCGCAACTCCGCGCCGAAGTATCCGGACCTCTCCAGCAAGGTCAGCCAGCTTGAATCACAAATGGCCAAGGCCAAAGCCGACTTGTCCGCCGAAGCCTCGGCGAAGGCCGAGCTCGAGACTCAGCTCGCCCGCGCTAAACAGCCCGTCGCTCCCGCCTACCCCGACCTCCGCAAGCAGGTCGGCGAACTGGAGACGAAACTCGCCGCCGCCAGCGCCACCATCAGCAGCGCCCAGCAGCAAGTCGCCACGCTCACCCAGGCGAAGGACGCAGCCGAAAAGGCCCTCGCCGCCAAGCCGGCCGCGCCCGCTTATCCGAACCTGACCGGCCGCGTCACCGAGCTGGAAACCACGCTCGCGCAGGCCACCGCGGCACTGAACTCTGCCCGCAACGCCACACCCAAATATCCTGATCTGTCCGGCAGGGTCGCCCAGCTAGAGGCCTCGCTCGCGCAGACCAGCGCCTCCCTCGCCGCCAAACCCATGGCCCCCGCCTATCCCGATCTCTCGGGCCGCGTGAGCGAACTCGAAGCCGCGCTCCAAACCGCGCAGAATGCCGCCCCCGCATACCCGAACCTCACCGGTCGCGTCGCCGAGCTAGAGACTCAGGCCACCGCCACGGCCCGAGAACTCGCCCTGGCCCGCGCCGAGCTCAAGGACAGTGCCAACAAGCTCGACGCCAGCAACGCCGCCGCAGCCGCGTTCCAGACTCGGATCGCCGATCTCCAGAAACAGCACGCCGCGCCGAAGTATCCGGACCTCTCCGGCAAGGTTGCCGAACTCGAGACTAGGCTCGCCGCCAAACCCGCCGCCCCCGCCTATCCCGACCTCGCGGGTCGCGTCGCCGAGTTGGAAACCGCGCTCGCCGACAGCAGCCGCCAACTGATCGCGGCCCAGAATGCCAAACCCGCCGCCCCGGCCTACCCCGACCTGACCGGCCGCGTGAGCGAGCTGGAAACCGCCGTGGCCACCTCGATCCAGAAATTCGGCACCGCCGAGCAGGCCCGCACCGACCTCGCACGGCAGTTCGACGACTACAAGAGCGCCACCGTGGCCGCCCAACGCGAGCGCACCACCCTTCTGTCCAACCTGAAGATGCTTGAGTCCGACAAGGCAGCGCTGCGCCGCCAAGTGGACACCGCCGGCACCGAAGCCAACCAGCTCCGCACCCAGGTCGCCACCCTCAAAACCCAAGCCGCCAGCAGCAAGCCCGCCGCGCCCAGCTACCCCGACCTGTCCAACCGCGTGAGCGAGCTCGAGACCGCGCTCGCCGCCGCCCGCAATGCCGCCCCCTCTTACCCGAATCTCACTGGCAAAGTCGCCGAGCTTGAGTCCGCGCTCACCTCCTCGCGCAACGCCGCTCCCGCCTATCCGGATCTCTCCGGCAAGGTTGCTGATCTCGAGGCTGCGCTCGGTCAGGCCAACACCGCGCTGACCGCCGCCCGCAATGCCTCGCCCGCCTATCCTGATTTGCGCGGGACCGTCGCCAGCCTGCAGTCCGACCTGGCTTCCTCCCGGCAAGCCCTCGCGGCCAAGCCCGCCGCGCCAAGCTACCCCGACCTGTCCGCCGAAGCCGCCCGCGCCAAGCAGGACATTGCTGTGCTGGCGCAGGCGAAGGCTGACCTATCCGGCCGCGTGAGCGAATTGGAAACCGCGCTCGCCGCCGCCCGCAATGCCGCCCCAGCCTATCCCAATCTCTCCGGCAAAGTCGCCGAACTCGAAGCTGCCCTCGCGGCCAAGCCTGCGGCTCCGGCTTATCCTGATCTCTCAAGCCGCGTGAACGATTTGGAGACCGCCCTCGCCGCCGCGCGCAACGCCGCCCCCGCTTATCCGAATCTCACCGGCAAGGTCGCCGAACTCGAGAGCCAGCTCGCCCGCGCCCTACAACCCGTCGCCCCGGCCTACCCCGACCTCCGCAGTCAGGTCGGCGAACTAGAGTCAGCACTCGCTGCCGCCCGCAACGCCTCGCCCGCTTATCCTGATTTGCGCGAGACTGTTGCCGGCTTGCAGTCCGAGTTGGCTGCCTCCCGGCAGGCCCTCGCCGCCAAGCCCGCTGCACCCAGCTATCCGGACCTCTCCGGCCGCGTCGCCGAATTGGAAACCACGCTCGCCTCCACCCGGGCCGAGCTCGCCGCCGCCGCCCCGGCCCAGACGGATCTTTCCGGCCGCGTCACCGCGCTCTCCGGCGAGATCACCCAGCTCCGCGCCGACCGCGAGCGCATGCAGAAACTGCTGGCCGATACCGGCCGCCAGTTGACCGAGGCCACCACGGCCGCCCGCAGCCGCCCCGTCGCTCCGCCGGGCTACCTCGAGCGCGTGCGCGAACTTGAGACCCAGCTCGCCCAGGCCCAGGCGGCCGCGCAACCCGCCGCCGCCCCGGCCTATCCCGACCTCTCCGGCCGCGTGCGCGAGCTCGAAGGCCTGCTCACCTCCACAGAGGACAAACTCGCCGCCGCCGCCCAGACCGGCACCGAGGGCACGCAGCTCCGCCGCGAGCGCGATGAATTGTCCGGCCGCGTGACCACCCTCGCCGGCGAGGTCGCCCAGCTCCGCACCGACCGCGAGCGCATGCAGAAGAGCCTCGCCGACACCGGCCGCCAGTTGCGCGACACCTCGGCGGACACCACCCGCGTCAAGGAACTCGAGACCCAGCTCGCCGCGCTTCAGGCTCAGGCCGGCGGCATCACCAGCGAGCGCGACGCCGCCCGCACCGCCGAAGGCGAACTCCGCGCAACCATCACCCGCTTGGAACAGGAGAAGGCCCAACTCGCCTCCGCCCCGGTGGCCGCCACCCAGCCTGCGGCCCCGGCCTATCCGGATCTGTCCGGTCGCGTGAGCGAGCTCGAGACCGCGCTGGCCGCATCCCGCGCGCAGGTGGCCGCAGCGCAGACCGCGCCCGCCACCACCGCGCCGACGTCGGACGATCCTTCCGACCTGGCCAAGAAACTCGCCGACACCGAGGACCGCCTCGCGACCTCGCTCCGCGGCTATGCCGGCCTCCAGCGCGAACGCGACACGCTCGCCGAAAATGCCCGCACCGCCAACGCCACCGTCACGGCCGAGCGCGATGCCCTTGCCGCCCAGGTCGGCACGCTCACCGGCCAGGTCGAGCAGCTCCGCACGACCGCCCAGAGCAGCGCCGGCAGCACCCAGGCCGAGCTCACCCGCCTCAGCGAGGCCGTCGCCGCCCTGCAGCGCACGTCGGCGCAGGCCTCCAGCGATGTCGCCGCCGCGCGCGCCCTCGCCCAGCAGTTGCAGGGCGCCAACGCCGTGCTCGCCGGGGAGAACTATCAGCTCAAGACGATGCTCTCGCGCACCACCGGCACGGCGGCGACCGCCGCCGCGCCCGTCGCCGCCCCCGGCGTCCGCACCCATGTGGTGGCCAACGGCGACTCGCTCTCGCGCCTCGCCCAGCGCTACTACGGCAATGCCAGCCGCTGGCAGGACATCTACAACGCCAACGCCACTCTGCTCGGCCCCAACGGCATCCTGAAAGTCGGCACCACCCTGCGCATCCCGTAAGGTCGCTCCCGCCTCAGCCCGGGCCGCGCAGCGATCGGAACGCCCGGTCGGGTGACTCGTAGCCGAGGGCTTTCAACGGTGCCACGGCCAGCCAACGCGACAACTCGGCCGGTGCCTCCCCCTCGAGCCGGTAGCGGGCGCGCATGATTGTTTCGTTCATGCTGCTCAGCACGGCCTTGTCGGGGATGGGCGCGTATTGCACCGCCCCCAGCTCAGGCACGATCCAGCGCTCGAAGGCAAACTCCAGTTCCGTGCCCAGCAGGCAGGCTTTCATCGCCTCGATGCTGCGCTTGATCAGGGAATCATCATCCGTCACCCCCCGCGCCGGGATCACCAGCGGATAGAGCGTCGCCGTGTGGCAAAACAGCAGATACCGCCAGCCCCGGTCGCGGAATTCATGCACGCACCAGTCGGCCACCCGGTTGGCCACCGGCGGCGGCACGGCTGGCACCGCGATCCCCAGTCGCCTGGCCAGCATCTTGGTTGGTCGCAACGTAAGCATGGCTTCACGCGACCGCCAGGATCACCGCGAGCGCGACGGGCGCCAGCAGCACACTGAGCACGATGGCACCCGAGGCGATGGTCTCGTCGCCCCTTAACTCGACCGCTACCGTGTAGGACACGATGGCAGTCGGGCAGGCCAGCAGGATCAGCACCAGTTTCAGCTCCTGCGCGCCGAGGCCCAGGGCCCGGCCCACCAGCCAGCCGAACGCGGGCGCGGCCACCGTCTTTAACAGCGCCGCGCCGAGCGGCCGGGGCCAGTGCGGCCCGAATTTTGCCGTCACCAGCGAACCGCCGACGCCGAGCAGGCCGAGCGGCAGCGCCATCTGCCCAAGCGCGGAAAACGTCTGGTCCACCGCGACCGGCAGCTTCCATCCCATCAGCGCGAAGCCCAGGCCGGCAAACGTCGCCAGCAGCGGCGGCGTGACCGCCAGTTGTTTCACGAACGGCCCCAGCATGCGCCAGCTCAGCGTGTGCTGGCTGAGCAACAGCACCACCACGCCGGCGACGTTGTAGAGCACCATCATCGGCGCGACGGTCACGATCGCCGCCGTGCGCACGGACAGGCCGGCCGCCAGCGGCGAATCCGGCAGCGCGTAGATGATCGGCAGGCCGACGAAGGCCAGGTTGCCGCGAAACGCGCCCTGCACGAAGGTGCCCGCCGCCGCGCCGGGCACACGCATCAGCCCGGCCGCCAGATAACCTGCCAGCACCACCAGGCCAGTGGCACCCAGCATCACGCCCAACATGAGCCCGGCCCCCTCGGACTGGTGGAACGAGGCGGCCAGTTGGGAAAACAACAGTGCCGGCAGGCCGACCCAGTAGGTCACGCGATTGGCCTCCTTCAGGAAACCCGGCGAGACGAAGGCCGCCCGCTGCAACCCGGCGCCGAGGGCGATCAGCAGGAAGACCGGGGCCAGAATGTTCAGGATCTGCACGGGCGCCACGATGCGGTTCGCCCGCGCGGTCGTCTAGACGGAATGCGGGCGAAGCTTTTCAATCTGGAACTCAGGAAAGCCGGAACGAACCACGCCTATTATTCCTGATTTCCTGAGTTCCAGATTACTTTCGTTTCGTCTTCGTCGTTTTCCTGTGCTGCGGTGGTCGCATGTCTTCGCATTCGATCGCGTTCATCGGCACCGGTGTCATGGGCCGCAGCATGGCGGGCCACCTGCTTCAGGCCGGCCACACGCTGCATGTCTTCAACCGCACCAAGGCCAAGGCCCAGCCGCTGCTCGATGCCGGTGCGCACTGGCACGACACCGCCGGCGCGGCGGCGGCGCAGGCTGACTTTGTCTTCACCATCGTCGGTTTCCCGGCCGATGTTGAGGAAACCTACTTCGGGCCCGGCGGCGTGATCGCCTCGGCGAAACGCGGCGCGGTGCTCGTGGACATGACCACCTCCAGCCCGCTGCTGGCGAAGAAGA
>DAORVZ010000113.1:0-6206 GCA_035434005.1 Lacunisphaera sp. | reverse complement strand
TCGCCGCGCTGACTCTGGCGGTAAGGTCCGTAGGAGCCGCGCTCGCCCGTGCCGTCGGGCTTCGGACCCTCGTCCCAATCCATGCCCAGCCAGGTCAGGCTGTCGTAGATGAGCTTGAGGAACTGCTCGCTGTTGCGCGCCTGGTCGGTGTCCTCGATCCGCAGGATGAACGTGCCCCCGGTGTGCCGGGCGTAAAGCCAGTTGAACAGCGCCGTGCGGGCGCTGCCGATGTGGAAGAAGCCCGTGGGACTGGGCGCGAAGCGGACACGAACCGGTGACATGGGTCTAGTTGGACAGAATTAACCGAATGAACGGAATGGAATATGGCAGCGAATCCGCCATCCTGTTAATTCTGTTCTTTCTGTCAAAGAATCCCCGGCAATTTCTCCGAGACAAACTGGTCAATCAGCCGCTGCGCCTCAGCGGCGGGCAATTCCATCCGCCGTTCCGCGAACCGCGCCAGGTCCTTCGGCCACGGCGCCTGCAGCAGATAGTCGAGCCCCGTCGGTCGCAGGTCGATGGCCGCGCAGTGCAGCGCCTGGCGCGTCGTGCCCAGCAGGGCCGAGTGGCGCTCCGTCCAGCCTTTCATCGCGAACTCCAGGTAGAGCCCCGGATCCGGCCCGTAGAGTTTGTCCCCCACGACGCGGTGCTGCAGCCATTCCGCGTGCGCCCGGATCTGGTGCTTGCGGCCGGTGAGCAATTCCACCCCGACCAAGGTGAACCCGCCGCGGGCCAGCAGCGGATGAAACACCGTCTGCGCCTCCTGCGCCCCGGGGATCCCGGCCGCGACGACCCGCGATTTCACGGTGACGTTCGCGGTGGGATCGGGCCCGAGGCACTGGTTCACCGTGACCGGGGCGGCCAGCTCACCTTCCAGCAGGGCCACGTAGAGCTTGCCAATCTTCCGTTGCAGGACGGCCTTCCCCAGCCGCCCGCCCATGGCCTCGGTCTTGGCCAGCACGATCACTCCGCTGGTCTCGCGGTCCAGCCGGAAGATGAAGCGGATGGCGTCGGGCTTGAACTCCTCCCGCACCGCCCCGGCCAGGCTCGACCACGGACCGTTCTTCGAGGGATGCACCACCAGCCAGCCGGGCTTGTCGATCACCAGCAGGCGGTCGTCGTCCAGCAGCACCCATTGGCGCAGATCCCCCGGGGCCACCAGGGGCGGCACGGCCGGGGGCAGATCTTCAGCGGAATAGCTCATGCTAGTTTCGTTCAAAACTTATTACCCGATTTTGCCGTGAGAAACATTGCAAAACGGGTCGGCCGGCCTACTGATTTGGGCTGTCGAATGAAGCGGTTTTTCCCAGTCAGGCTGGCCCAGGTCCCACGGACGGAGGCGGTGACGAAAGGAAACGGGAACAGAAAATTCATTCGCTGAGCATTTTGTGTCGTTAACCCATAAGGAGAACCATGAACAAAGCCAACAATCCCCAAGAAATCATCGTTTCGGGCATCCATCTAGACCTCACGGAGGGCCTCAAGACCCACGTCCGCGAGAAAATGGAGCGACTGTTCCGACACGAGGGGCACATCGTGCGGCTGAAGGTTGAGCTCGAATCCGACCGCAAGCACGACCACGCGCACAAGTTTATCGCCAAGGGCCACATCGTCATTCTCGGCCCGGACATCAACTGCACCGTCGAAGCCGAGGACTGCTACAAGGCGATCGACCTGCTCGTGGACAAACTCGACCACGGTCTGCGCAAGCGCCACGGCCTGCACAAGGACAAGCGCAACCACCCGCGCGCCATCGAATTTGACGGCGTCGCGCTCCCGAAGGCCGTCTGACGCGTCGGCACCTCCTGCTGCTTCCTCCAGCCCGCCGCACCCGGCGGGCTTTTTTATGCGCCCGTTTTCTTTGTGGGCCAGCGACCTCGCTCGCTGCCCACCATGCCACCCATACCCCCTCCGGCCTAAATCGCCGGAATACTGTTTTCAAATCAGCCCTGCCTGCTTTGCTAGCGCCACCGCTCCCCATGCCCGGAACCCTTCCTCTTTCTGGCCGCAACCTGACCCTGGCCCGCCTCCGTCTAGCCCTCACCGGCGACCAGCGCCTGAGCCTCACCGCCGCCGCCCGCTCTCGCATCCGCGCCTCGCGCCGGGCCGTTGACCGGCTCCGCCACGACCCGACGCCGCATTACGGCATCAACACCGGCTTCGGCATCCTCGCCCACCAGCGCGTCCCGGCGGCCGACATCGAGAAGCTTCAGGAGAATCTCATCCTCAGCCACGCCGTCGGCGTGGGCGACGAGGTGCCGGCCGAGATCGTCCGCCTGATGCTCCTCCTCAAGGTCAACGGCCTCGCTGTCGGCCTGTCGGGCGTCACCGAGCGTGTCGTCGCTTATCTCATCCGTTTCTACAACGCCGACGCTCTGCCCGTCGTCTACACCAAGGGTTCCCTCGGCGCCTCCGGCGACCTCGCCCCGCTGGCGCACATGGTCCTGCCGCTCCTCGGCCTCGGCGAGATGGATTACCAGGGCCAGCGCCTGCCCGCCGCCAAGGTGCTCAAGCTCCTCGGCCTCAAACCCCTCAATCTCCAGTCCAAGGAAGGCCTCGGCCTGATCAACGGCACGCAGTTCATGTCGGCCTACGCCGTCCATTGCCTCCTGCGCATCCAGAACGTCGCGAAGACCGCCGACATCGCCGCCGCCATGACCCTCGAGGCCGCCCGCGGCAGCGCGGCACCCTACGACGCCCGCATCCACGCCGCCCGGCCGCACCAAGGGCAGATGGATGTCGCCAAAAATCTCCGCCAGCTGCTCAAGGGCTCCAAAATCCTGCCGTCCCACGCCGATTGCGCGAAGGTGCAGGACCCCTACTCGCTCCGCTGCGTGCCGCAGGTGCACGGCGCCGTCCGCCTCGCGATCGAGCACGCCCGCAGCGTCGTCGAGACCGAGATCAACTCGGCCACCGACAACCCGCTCGTCTTCGACAACGGCGAGGTCATCAGCGGCGGCAATTTCCACGGCGAGCCGCTGGCCTTCATCCTCGACTACCTCGCCATCGCCACGGCCGAGCTCGCCTCCATCGCCGAGCGCCGCATCTACATGCTGCTGCACGGCGACACCATCGGCGACCTCAAGGTCCCCCGCCTGCTCATGAAGGACACCGGCCTCAACTCCGGCTTCATGATCCCGCAATACACCGCCGCCGCACTCGTCTCCGAGAACAAGGTCTTCGCCCACCCCGCGTCGGTCGACTCCATCCCCTCCTCGCTCGGCCAGGAGGATCACGTCTCCATGGGCTCCATCAGTGCCACCAAGCTGCTCGAGGTCGTCAAGAACACCGAGACCGTCCTCGCCATCGAGTTCATGTGCTCGGCCCAGGGACTCGAGTTCCTGCGGCCGCTCAAGTCCGGCCCCGGCGTCGAGGCGGCCTTCGCCGAGGTGCGCCGCTACATCCCATTCGCCCAGGCCGACCGCCTCTTCCACAACGACGTCCAGACCGCCCTCGCCCTCGTCCGCAGCGAGCAGATCGCCACCGCCACCCAGCGCGCCGCCGGACGCCTCAGGTAAAGCGGTGACTCCGCTCGCCGCCTCGGCGCGGAGCGGAGTCCTCGCCCTACCCACAAATCCTTTCGCCCAATGCCCCAATCGAAAATCGAGAATCAAAAATCAAAAATCAGGCTGATTCGCGCCCCGCGCGGATCAGCCCGCACCTGCCGCACCTGGGCCGCCGAGGCGGCCATGCGGATGCTGATGAACAACCTCGACCCCGAGGTCGCCGAGCGTCCCGCCGACCTCGTCGTCTACGGCGGCCGGGGCAAGGCCGCCCGCAACTGGCCGGCCTACCACGCCATCATCGCCTCGCTGCAGAAACTCGCGCCCGACGAGACCCTGCTCGTCCAGTCCGGCAAACCCGTCGGCATCGTCCGCACGCACGCCGACGCCCCCCGCGTGCTCCTGGCCAACAGCAACCTCGTGCCGAAATGGGCGACGCAGGAGATCTTCGACAGCTTCGAGCAAAAGGGCCTGATGATGTTCGGCCAGATGACCGCCGGCTCGTGGATCTACATCGGCACGCAAGGCATTTTGCAGGGCACCTACGAGACCTTCGCCGAGGCCGGCCGCCAGCATTTCTGTGGCACGCTCGCCGGTCGGCTCTGCGTCACAGCCGGCTGCGGCGGCATGGGCGGCGCCCAGCCCCTCGCCATCACCATGGCCGGCGGCACCTGCCTGATTGCGGACGTGGACAAGTCGCGCCTGCAAAAACGCGTCCACGACCGCTACCTCGACGAGATCGCGCCTAACCTCGACGCCGCCATCGACCGCGCGCTGGCCTATGCTGGTGACCGCAAGGCCCTCAGCGTCGGCGTCGTGGCCAACGCCATCGACCTGCTCGAGCGCCTTCTCGCCCGCAAGGTCCACGTCGACTCGCTTACCGACCAGACCAGCGCGCACGACCCGCTCGTCGGCTATGTGCCCGCCGGCTACGACCTCAAGGCCGCCGCGGCCCTGCGCAATAAGGATCCGAAGAAATACCAGAAGCTCTCGCTTGCCTCGATGGGCCGCCACGTGAAGGCCATGCTCGCGCTCCAGAAGCGCGGCGCGATGACCTTCGATTACGGCAACAACCTCCGCCAGCACGCCTTCAACCAGGGCGTGAAGCGCGCCTTCGACTTCCCCGGTTTTGTGCCGGCCTACATCCGTCCGCAATTCTGCCTCGGTCGCGGTCCGTTCCGCTGGGTGGCGTTGTCCGGCGACCCGGCCGACATCGCCGCCACCGACCGGGCCTTGATGGAACTCTTCCCCAAGGACGAGGGCCTGCACCGCTGGCTGAAGATGGCCGGCGAGCGCGTGGCCTTCCAAGGGCTCCCGGCGCGCATCTGCTGGCTCGGTCTCGGCGAGCGTCACCAGGCCGGCCTCCTTTTCAACCGCATGGTCGCTGACGGCCGCGTGAAGGCGCCGATCGTCATCGGTCGCGACCACCTCGACTGCGGCTCCGTCGCCAGCCCGAACCGCGAGACGGAGGCGATGAAGGACGGTTCCGATGCCATCAGCGACTGGGCGATCCTCAATGCGATGGTCAACATCGCGAGCGGTGCGTCCTGGGTCAGCTTTCACCACGGCGGCGGCGTGGGCATCGGTTACAGCCAGCACGCCGGTCAGGTCATCGTCGCCGACGGCACGCCGGCGGCGGCGGCGCGCCTGGAGCGCGTGCTGACGAACGATCCGATGATGGGCGTCTTCCGCCACGCCGACGCCGGCTACGACCTGGCGCAGGACTGCGCCGACCGGCTGAACGTGCCTATTCCCATGAAGGTGGAGCGCGTTGCCCCCAACGCGCTGAGCGGCTTGAGGGCAAGCCGCTCCACCCGCAAAAAATGAGCCAGCTCCCCAACACCTCAGCCCCGCCCTGGCCCGGCGACACCCCGGCAGGACGTTTTGCGTCCACCATCCGCACTGATTCCTCCGACGGCTGCACCGTCGCGCTGCTCGGGCTGCCGGACGACACCGGCGTGCGCCTGAACAACGGTCGCACCGGCGCCGCGGGCGGCCCCAAGGCCTTCCGCGCCGCGCTGGCCCGCTACGGTGTAGCGGACTCCGCCGGTGGCTACCTGCCGCTCGTCTTCGACGCCGGCGACGTCATGCCCACCGGTTCGCTCGAGAAGACCCATGAACGCGTGACTGAGGCCACCACGGCCCTGCTTGACCGCGGTCTGTTCCCCATCGCGATCGGCGGCGGCCACGACCTGACCTACCCGTTCGTCCGCGCCGTGGCCGCCAAATATCCCAAGCTCGCCGGCATTTACTTCGACGCCCACCTCGACGTCCGCGAAACCGCGGGTTCGGGCATGCCCTTCCGCCGGCTCGTCGAGGACTGTGGCGTCAGTGCGCTGCACCTGCACGGTTTCCGGCCGCTCGTAAACTCCCTGGAACACCTCGACTGGTTCCGCGCCCACGGCGGGCGGATCCACGCCGACGGCTCGCCAGTCCGCTTACCTGTGGGAGCGAGCTTGCTCGCGACTCGCCGCCGCACTGTCGCGAGCAAGCTCGCTCCCACAAAAAGGCAGCCGACTGCCGAGTCACTCTTCGTGAGCTTCGACCTCGATGTCCTCGACGCCGCCCACGCTCCCGGCGTCAGCGCGCTCAATCCCGCCGGCTGGAATGTTCGCGAGGCCGAGGCCTGGGTCCGCGCCTGCGGGGCCGACCCGCGCGTGCGCTGCTTCGATCTCATGGAACTCAACCCGGCCCACGACCCCG
>DAORVZ010000112.1:0-6229 GCA_035434005.1 Lacunisphaera sp. | reverse complement strand
GGTTCGCCGGCGGCCCGATGGAACTGCGCGCGGGCGGCAAGATGGCCCTCCTTTTCTTGTACAAGAACACCTCCCCCACCGAGACCCCGCCCGCCGAGCACGCGTGCCACCACGACGGCGGCGAGTCGATGCCAGGCACCGTCCTCCGCTGCGAGCCGCCGCGCGTGCTCAGCTACACCTTCGGCGACAACTCGGACGTGACCTTCGAGCTTATCCCGCAGGACGACAAGGTGCTCCTGATCCTCACGCACCGCAGCCGCGGCGACGACCTTTCCTCGCTCACTGGCTTCGCCTCCGGCTGGCACACCCACCTCGCCATCCTTCTCGCCCAGCTGGAAGGCAAGACCCAGCCGCTCTTCTGGGCGACCCACGCCCGCCTCAAGGCGGACTATGAGAAGCTTCGCGCCAGCCAGTCCTGATCCATTTCAACCCTTCATGAAAACCACGCCCATGAATCCCCCGAAGACCGTCTCCCCCGAACAATGGCTCACCGCCCGCCTCGCGCTGCTGCGCCAGGAAAAGGAATACACCCGGCTCGGCGACCAGCTCAGCGCCAGCCGCCGCGAGCTCCCCTGGGTCCGGATGACCAAAGCCTACGCCTTTGAGTCGCCCGGCGGCCGCGTGTCGCTCGCCGACCTTTTCGGCGGCCGCCGCCAGCTGATCGTCCAGCACTTCATGCTCGGCCCCGGCTGGGAACAGGGCTGCAAGAGCTGTTCCTTCATGCTGGACCACTTCAACCCGACCGTGCCGC
Organism: Lacunisphaera sp.; assembly: GCA_035434005.1. Classification (GTDB taxonomy): domain Bacteria; phylum Verrucomicrobiota; class Verrucomicrobiia; order Opitutales; family Opitutaceae; genus Lacunisphaera. The sequence goes on along the minus strand of DAORVZ010000112.1, from coordinate 5,478 downwards.
ACCTGGCGGCGCGCGACGTCGCCTTCGCGGCAATCTCGCACGCGCCGCTGGCGGAGATCCTGCCGTTCAAGGCGCGCATGGGCTGGGACGTCAACTGGGTCTCGTCCCATGGCACCGGTTTCAACCAGGATTTCCATGTCTCCTTCACGGAGGAGGAAATCGCCCGCGGCGGCGTGCCCTACAATTACGGACGGATGGATTTCCCGCAGACCGAGGCACCCGGCATCAGCGTCTTCGCCAGCGATGACGCCGGCGACGTCTATCACACCTATTCCACCTATGGCCGCGGCGTCGAGGTGGTGATGACCACCTACGACCTGCTCGACCTCGTGCCCAAGGGCCGCGACGAGGCCGGGATGGAATATGGCATGGAGTGGCTCCGTCATCACGACCGCTACGAGCATGTCCCGGCGCGGGTTTGAAATCCTGCACCGCTGGCGCGGGCCGGTTGCCGGTGCCAGCCTGGTGCTGGCACCGAAATGCCTCCTGTGTCTCGCGGCCTATTCCGGCGCCGGTGTCGCGCTCGGTCTTGGCGGGCCCGAGATTTGCGGCGCCACGACGGCCGCCCGCGGCCATCCCGCCGCGTGGCCGGTTCTGCTTGGCGCCGCGAGTTTGGCCGCTCCCCTCGGGCGGTTCATCGCGGCGCGGGCTATCCCGGGCCGACCCTGAGCCGGACCGGGCGAGCTGGGAGTGTTGACAAACCTTCTGCTCTCCCGGGAAAAACGGATCACGCCAGACCTTGGGAGTGTCTTCAAACCTCAGGTTCAGCCTACCGGGCGGCTGAAGCCCGCCAGATTCGATCTGTATTAAACCACGAATGCTCCGTATTGGTGATCCGCCGATCATTCGGGGGTCGGCTGATCGCCGACAATAAAAAGCATTCCTCCTTGTCGGCGGCGATTGGCCGCTCCCAGAAACCAAACCCGGAGCCAATCAGGCAGAGGGCTCAATCAAGCGCAGGCGGTAGGAGGAGCATCCGTGGTTAATCCTTCCGGTGTTTTGAAAACACTCCTTAGCCCAGGCGGAACAAGCCAGGGGAATAAGGTTGGGTCGGCCGTCTAATTTCCCATGCGCCAGCCTTGCCAAGCCGGGGGGCAGTGTTTGAGTCCTGTTAATAATTATTCTATGCCTACCCTACCCCTCCCCCACCGGAAGTCCCTGTTGCCACCGTTCCGCTCCCTCCTCGGCCTTGCCGCCTTGCTCGCGCTTTTCCTCACCGGCTGCTCATCAACCACGCCCGAGGCGGCGGCCCCCGCCGCAAAACCTGCGGCAGCCGTAACATCAGCCGCGACCGCCGCCACCGCCAATCCACTGCTCACCCCGAGCCCCCTGCCCTATCACCTGCCGCCGTTCGCGCAGATCAAGGACGAGCATTTCGCCCCAGCGTTTGCGCAAGGCATGGCGGAGGATCTCAAGGAAAACGAAGCCATCGCCAACAACCCCGCCGCACCCACCTTTGCGAACACCATCGTGGCCATGGAACTCGCCGGCCAGTTGCTCGACCGCACCGGCACCGCTTTCGCCATCCTCAGTGGCGCGCTCACCAACCCCACCCTCCAGAAACTCGAGGCCGAGCTTTCCCCGCAACTCGCCGCACACTCCGACGCCGTCCGCCTGAACCCCAAACTCTTCGCCCGCGTCCAGACCCTCTATGATGCCCGCGGCACCCTCGGTCTCGACGCCGAGTCGCAGCGCGTGCTGTGGCGCTACTACAAGGATTTCGTCCGCGCCGGTGCCAAGCTTTCCGAGAACGACAAGACCAAGCTCAAGGCCCTCAACGCCGAATTGGCAGTCCTCACCACCCAGTTCTCCCAGCGCGTGCTCAAGGAAGTCGGCGACTCCGCCGTGCTCGTGGACACCCGCGAAGAACTCGCCGGCCTACCCGACGCGCAGATCGCCGCCATGGCCGCCGCCGCCAAAGCCGCCAACCATGAAGGCAAGTTCCTCATCCGCCTGCAAAACACCACCGGCCAGCCGCCCCTCGACGCGCTGACCAATCGCGCCCTACGCCAGCGGATCATGGAGGCCTCGCTGGCCCGCGGCAGTCGCGGCGGGGAGTTCGACACCCGCGAGACTGTCGTCCGCATCGCCCGGCTCCGCGCCGAGCGCGCCAACCTGCTCGGCTATCCCACCCACGCCGCCTTCCAGCTCGACGAGCAGACCGCCGGCTCGGTGGACGTGGTGAACAAGCTCCTCGCCCAACTCGCCCCGCCCGCCGTCGCTAACGCCCGCCAGGAAGCCGCCGCCATGCAGGCCATCGTCGACGCCGAGAAGGGCGATTTCCAAATCGCCGCCTGGGACTGGGATTTCTACGCCGAGAAGGTCCGCAAGGAGCGCTACGCCTTCGACGAGTCCCAGCTCAAGCCCTACTTCGAGCTCCGCCGCGTGCTGGTGGACGGCGTGTTCTACGCCGCCACCAAGCTCTACGGCATCACGTTCAAGGAGCGCCCCGATCTCCAGGGCTACACCCCCGACATGATGGTCTTCGAGGTATTCAACGAGGATGGCAGCCCGCTCGGCCTCTTCCTCGGCGACTACTACGCCCGCCCGAACAAGCGCGGCGGCGCCTGGATGAACGCCTACGTCTCCCAAAACGGCCTGACCGGCGACAAGCCCGTGGTCGCCAATCACCTCAACATCCCAAAGCCGCCCGCCGGCGAGCCCACCCTGCTCACGTGGGATGAGGTGAAGACCACCTTCCACGAATTCGGCCACGCCCTCCATGGCATTTTCTCCCACGTCAAGTATCCGCGCTTCGCCGGCACGGCGGTTCCGCGCGACTTCGTCGAGTTCCCCTCCCAGGTGAACGAGATGTGGCGCGTCTGGCCCGAGATCCTCGCCCATTACGCCAAGCACTACCAGACCGGCGAGCCCCTGCCGCAGGCCCTGCTCGACAAGGTCCTTGCCACCACGAAATTCAACCAGGGCTTCGCCACCACCGAGCTCGTCGCCGCCAACGTCATCGACCAGGCTTGGCACCAGTTGCAACCCGCCGAAGTCCCCGCAGCTGATGGCGTGCTCGCATTCGAGGCCGCCGCGCTCAGGAAGGCCGGCGTGGACTTCGCCCCGGTGCCGCCCCGTTACCGCAGCACCTATTTCTCCCACTCGATGGGCGGCTACTCGGCCGGCTACTATTCCTATTTCTGGAGCGAGGTGCTCGACGCCGACACCGTGGCCTGGATCAAGTCCCACGGCGGACTGACGCGGGCCAACGGTGACAGCTTCCGCTCGACCCTGCTCTCGCGCGGTGGCAGCGACGACGCCATGAACCTCTTCCGCAACTTCACCGGCGGCGAACCCGACATCAAACCCCTGCTGGAACGCCGCGGCCTCGACGCCCCGGCCAAATGACCCCGGAAGACGCAAATTAGTAATTTTTTCACAACAAGCCGACAGACAACAACTGATTTGTCTGCTAACACTTAGACATCGCCCCACATGAGCTCACCGCTCCAACCCCAGACCGCCACCGCAAAATCGAAGAAGTCGCTGCGCGTCCTCTATGCCGATGACATGCGCGAGTTGCGCCAATTGCTGGAGGTGGTGCTCGGCCGCGATGGGCACCGGGTCGAATCCGTATCCGACGGCAACCTCGCCTACGAATTGCTGCAGGCGAATCCCGCCGCCTATGACGTCGTGATCACCGATCACCACATGGTCAAGGTGAGCGGACTGGAGTTGGTGGCCCGGCTGCGGGCGATGAACTACCCCGGCCGGATCATCGTTTTTAGCTCCGAGTTGAGCGAGGAGGTCGACGCCCATTATCGCCAGTTGAAGGTGGATCACATCATGCCCAAGCCGGTCTTCCCCACCGATCTCCGGGCCCTGTTCGCGACCCTGTAACGTCCGCGCCCCTCCGCCACGCCATCCGCGCCGTTCCGGCGCGGATTTTTTTGCAACGGATAGATTGGTCGAGGTTGATCCCCCCGATCCGGCATTTCGGATTGTCCCCATTGGCGGACCGTCCGACCGTCGCGCTGTGCCATTGGACTCCGCCGACCTCCTCGCCCGTTTTCTGCGCTATGTGCGAATTGACACCCGCAGCGACGATCACTCCGCCGACACGCCGAGCACGCCCGGGCAGTGGGATCTGTTGCGCCTGCTGGAAAGGGAACTGAAGGATCTGGGCCTCTCCGACGTGCTCCTCACCGCGCACGGCTACGTGCTGGCCACCCTCCCCTCCACCACGCCCAAGCCCACCCCCACCCTCGCTTGGTTCGCCCACGTGGACACCGCGCCCAACCTCCCCGGTGCGGCCAAGCCCATCGTGCATCGCGCATACGCCGGCCAACCCATCGTGCTTCCCGATGACCCGACGCAGACGCTCACCCTCGAAACGACCCCATACCTCCGCGACTGCCTCGGACACGACGTCATCACCGCCAGCGGCAGCACCCTACTCGGGGCCGACGACAAGGCCGGCGTGGCCGTAGTCATGGCCGCCGTGCGCCACCTCCGGCAACATCCCGAGATCCCCCACGGCAAAATCCGCGTCTGCTTCAACCCCGACGAGGAAATCGCCCGCGGCATGGCCAAGCTCGACCTCGCGCACTTGGCCGCCGACTTCGGCTACACCCTCGACGGCTCGGCTCCGGGCGAGATTGATGGCGAGACCTTCAGCGCCGACGCCGCCGTGCTTGAGATCCACGGCGTGGCTTCCCACCCCGGCTGGGCCAAGGGCGTGATGGTGAACGCCGCGCGCCTCGCTGGCCGCTTCCTGGCCGCCTTGCCGCTAGAATTTTCCCCCGAACAAACGGACGCCCTGGAAGGCTTCATCCACCCGGTCGAGTGTGCTGCCTCCGCCGAGTTCGCCCGCGTGCGGATGATTCTGCGCGACTTCGAGCTGGCGGGCCTCGCCGCCAAGCGCGCCGTGGTGGAGCAGATCGTGGCGGGGCTCCGCGCCGCCGAGCCGCGCGCACAGTTCTCCCTCACTTTCACCGAGCAATACCGCAACATGCGCTACTGGCTGGAGCAGGACATGCGCCCGGTCGAGTTCGCCCGGGAGGCGATCCGCCGCGCCGGCCTCACGCCGAAGTCCACCGCCATCCGCGGCGGCACCGACGGCTCCAACCTCACCGCCCGCGGATTGCCCACTCCCAACCTTTTCTGCGGCATGCACGAGGTTCACAGCCCGCGCGAGTGGGTCAGCCTGCAGGATATGACGAAGGCGGTTGAAACCCTCATCCACCTCGCCCAAGTCTGGGAGGAACGCTCTGCATGAAAACCATACTCACCCCCACGCTTGTGCTACTCGGCCTGGGGATGCTGCTCGGGGGCTGCGCGTCGTTTGACGCGTCGATCGAGCGCGGCCGCAGCCTGCAGGGAGTGCAACGCTTTTTTGTGCTGAGCAACCTCAACGACAATCGCGCGATCGATCAACAGATCGCCGCGGCGCTGCGTGCCCGCGGGCGCACGGTTGAGGTCGGCCCCCAAACCATGATGCCCGATGACACCCAAGCCGTCGTCGCCTTTCAGGAT
>DAORVZ010000111.1:0-6242 GCA_035434005.1 Lacunisphaera sp. | reverse complement strand
ATAGTAGGGCGTGAACGCCTCGAACTCCGCCGCGCAGGTGTCGACGAGCCGGAAGGTCGTATGGATGCCTGCCTTTTTGCGGAAGGCGCGCGCGGTATCGAAGTCGGACTTCAGCATATGTGCCAGCTGGGCGTCGGAGAAGCCGAACTGCTTCGCGCGACGCAGGAGCGCGGTGTCGATGGTCTTGAGCGTGTGCTGCTTCAGCTCCAGCTCCATCTCATGGAGTTCGCGCAGCTGGCGGAGGAACCACGGGTCGATCTTCGAAAGGTTGAAGATGTCCTCCTCGGTCAGGCCGGCCATGAAGGCCCAGCGGAGATAGAACACGCGCTCGGCGTTCGGCGTGCCAAGTCTCTGGCGGATGGTGGCCTCGTCGGGCAGCTCGTCGCCGCCGAACTTGCCGCCGCCACCCCAGCCGCGCGCCCCGATCTCGAGCGAGCGCAGGCACTTTTGGAAGGACTCCTTGAAGGTGCGGCCGATGGCCATGGCCTCGCCGACGGACTTCATAGCCGAGGTCAGCGTGGTGTTGGCGCCGGGGAACTTCTCGAAGGCGAAACGCGGCATCTTCGTGACGATGTAGTCGATCGTCGGCTCGAAACTGGCGGGCGTGAGGCGCGTGATGTCGTTGCGCAGCTCGTCGAGCGTGTAGCCCACAGCCAGCTTGGCGGCGATCTTAGCGATCGGGAAACCGGTGGCCTTCGACGCCAGCGCCGAGGAGCGCGATACGCGCGGGTTCATCTCAATGACGACCTGGCGGCCGGTCTGCGGGTCGATGGAAAACTGGATGTTGGAACCGCCCGTCTCGACGCCGATCTCGCGGATGACGGCGAAGGAGGCGTCGCGCATCACCTGGTATTCCTTGTCGGTGAGCGTGAGGGCCGGGGCGACGGTGATGGAGTCGCCAGTGTGGACGCCCATCGGGTCGAAATTCTCGATGGAGCAGATGACCACGCACTGGTCCTTGTGGTCGCGCATGACCTCCATCTCGTATTCCTTCCAGCCGAGGAGACATTCCTCGACGAGCACCTCGTGGGTCGGCGAGGCCTCGAGGCCACCGTTGACGATTTGCTCGAATTCCTCGCGGTTGTAGGCGATGCCGCCACCGGTGCCGCCGAGCGTGAAGCTCGGGCGGATGATGAGCGGGAAGGTGCCGATCTTCTCGGCCGCGAGGCGGGCCTCCTCCAGCGAATGGACAACGCCGGACTTGGCGACATCGAGGCCGATGCGGAGCATAGCCTCCTTGAAAAGGTTGCGATCCTCGCCCATCTCGATCGCGGGCGGCTTGGCGCCGATCATCTCGCAGTCGTATTTCTCCAGAATGCCGGCCTTGTGCAGGGACATCGAGAGATTGAGCGCGGTCTGGCCGCCGAGCGTGGGCAGCAGCGCGGAGGGGCGCTCCTTGGCGATGATTTTTTCCAGGATCTCGACCGTGAGCGGCTCGATGTAGGTGACGTCGGCGAACTCCGGATCAGTCATGATCGTGGCCGGGTTGGAGTTCACGAGGATGACCTTGTAACCCTCCTCCTTGAGGGCTTTGCACGCCTGGGTGCCGGAATAGTCAAATTCACAGGCCTGGCCGATGATAATGGGACCGGCGCCGATGATGAGGATGGACTTAAGGTCAGTGCGTTTGGGCATGCGCGTAGATTTCGCTGAGGCTTGTGTCGCCCCTAGGGTGGCGCAAGCGGGAAAGCGGTTGCTATGACTTGGCTAGTTCGCCCGGCGCGACCGGCCTGCTGCCGCCTGCGTAGCCCCGAAATACGTCTCGCTCAGCTCAAACGGTTGACGTCGATGCCGAGCGTCGCCGCGGCCCTAGTCTTGTCGCCTTGGCAGGCGTGCAGCACCTGGGCGAGATAAAGTTTTTCCTGCCCAGCCAGATAGTCGGAGAGGCTGGGCCAGTGCTTTAACTCCTGTAGCGGCAGCGGCAGCTGGTCGGCGGTGACGACGCGCGTTTCTGTCGTGGCGACGATCCGCGAGATAACTTGGCTGAACTCTGGCAAATTGCCCGGCCACCGGTAGCTCCGGAGGGTGGCCAGCGCGTCCTCGGCAAATTCAACCTGCTTGGAATCAAACTGCGGATTCGAGACCTTGCCGGCCACCTCCTTGAGCAGTGCCGGGATATCTTCCGGGCGGTCGCGCAGCGGCGGCAGGTGAACTGTCAGCGTGGCCACACGGTAGAAGAGCTCCTCGTTGAAGCCGCCCTCCTCGGCCAGTTTTTCCAGATCTACCTCGGTGGTGCACAACAGGCGGAAAGTATGGGTGTTATTGCGCAAGACGGTGATCATCTCCGCCTGCACCTCCTTGAGAAGGCTCTGCAGGTGCTGCAGCCATAGCGTGCCGCCCTTGGCCTCCTGCACCCAGGTGCCCCCGGCACCGGCGGTCCCGAGGAGCCCGGCGCGCAGGCCGTCCAGCGAGGTCTGCCGGCAATCAATGGGGATGAAGGGGCCGGTGGGTGCCGCCCCGGCGGCGCGCAGCAGGTCGGCGACCACCTCGTGGCCGCTGCCGGTTTCACCCGCGATCAGCACTGGCGTGGGTGCCGCTGCGAATTTCCTGAGCTGGGAGATGAGCCGCTTGATCTTCGGGCCGGAGCCGAGGAGGCGCGCCTCGAAATCCCCGGCGGGGATCGCGGGCGGCGCACCCAGCGTCTCGCGCTCAAGCGTCACGCGGCGAAACTCCAAGCCCCGTTTCAGCGCCTGCATGAGCTCATCGACCTTGAAAGGTTTCTGCAGATAGTCGAAGGCTCCGAACTTCAGTGCCTGGATCGCGCTCTCCGTGCTGGCGTAGGCCGTCATGATGATAACGACGACGTGCGGGTCGTAGGCCTTCAGTTGCTTGAGCAGGGTGAGGCCGTCCATCGGCCGCATATCAATGTCGGCCAGCACGAGGTCGTATTTTTCCGTCTTGTAACGGACCAGGCCCTGCTCCCCATCCGTCGCGAACGCCATCTGGTGGCCCGTCGGCTGGATGACGGCCGAAAGCATCTCATGGATGGGGATAAGATCGTCGACTATCAGGAGGGAAGGCATGGAGAAGTGAACCTTGGCCGGCGCAAGCACCGGCCAATCGCGGCATCAAGCGTTCGCCGCAGGCTTATTGCAAGCCACCGGCCACCGCGCCGAGTTGGAAGATCGGCAGGAACATGGCCATGACGATGCCGCCGACCACCACGCCGAGAAAGACGATGAGCAGCGGCTCGATCAGGGAGGTGAGCGCAGCCACAGTGGCGTCGATCTCCACGTCATAGAAATCCGCGATCTTGTTCATCATGCCGTCCACGTTGCCGGTGGTTTCGCCGGCCTTGACCATGTGCTTCATCATCGGCGGGAAGAAGGGGTTCGCCGCCATGACTTCGGAAACCTGTCCGCCCTGACTGACGTGCTTGGCGATCTCAGAGCAGGCGTCCTCGATCTGGCACTTGCCGCTAGCAGAAGAGACGATTTCCAGGGTGCGAAGAATGGGCACGCCGGAACGCATCAGCGTGGCGTAAGTGCGGCAGAATCGGGAGAGCGCGATCTTGTGCACAAGGTTGCCGAAGATGGGGGCCTTGACGAGGAAGTCGTCCTTCTGGCGGCGGCCGTTGGGCGTCACGATATATTTGCCGGTCACGAAATAGATTCCGTAAGCACCGAGACCGAGCGCCCACCACCAGGCCTTCATGAAATTGCTCAGGTCGATGAGGAACTGGGTCGGGGCCGGGAGCTTGGCGCCGAAATCCGCAAACATGGCGGCGAATACCGGGATGACGAAGATCAGCAGCACATTGACCAACGCGACCGCGAGGCCGATGACTGCGATCGGGTAGGTCATGGCGGACTTGACCTTCTTGGCCAGCTTGACCGTGGATTCGAAATAACCGGCCACCTTGCCCAAGATTTCGGCCAATCCACCGGACGCTTCACCGGCCTCCACCATGGAGATGAACAGATTCGGGAACGACTTTGGGAACTTCTTGACCGCGGCGGAAAACGACGTGCCGGTGGAGATGTCGTTGCGCACATCGCGAATCACGATCCGGAAAACCTGATCCTCCGTCTGATCTTGCAGGGCCTCCAAGCAGGAGACGAGCGGCAGACCCGCTTGCAGCAAGGACGCGAGCTGGCCGGTAAAGACCGAAAGCTCACCGAGGCCGAGCCCGTAGGTCTTGGCCCTCTTCTCTAAGGCTTTCTGCTTGGCCAATGCTTGGGCCGCCTGGACGCCTGATTGCTTGGGTTTTGCCGCCGCTGGAGTCGCCATAGTGGGCGCAGGCTAGGGCTAGAACCATGACTGCCGCAACCTATTTTGCGGGCATCCATCGGTGATTGAACACAAGCGAACAAAAGCTTGAAGGGCTCACGGCCAGGGACACTCTGGCCGACGCAAACGCGGCTATAGTTTAATGGTAAAACCTCTGATTTCCAATCAGGTGTCGTCGGTTCGATTCCGACTAGCCGCTCCAGCCATTCCCGGCAAGCCAGCCCAGTTCTGCCGGGAAAGGCGCAGGAAAATTTAGCCAAGTTTTTATCCGTCGGTTAAGCTTACCTGTGTCGCGACAGGAATGACCAGTGAACCTCGTCCTATTTCGCCCAACCGAAACCGATCTACCCCTGTCGCGGCAGGATCGGCGCGCGCGGCATATACTTGATGTGCTTCGCCGGAGCCCGGGTGCCACGTTTGACGCCGGCCTGATCAATGGTCCGCGCGGCAAGGGCACACTGGTCTCGGTTGATGCCGGGCACCTCACCCTCTCCTTCAGTTGGGGCGAGCCACCCCCTCCACCCTGTCCCATCACCTTGGTGATCGGCCTGCCCCGCCCCCAAACCGCCCGGGACATTTTGCGCGAGGCCACGTCGCTTGGCGTGACCGCCATGCATTTCGTCCGCACAGAAAAGGGCGAACCGAGCTACGCTGACAGCACCCTCTGGCGCTCGGCCGAGTGGGAGGAGTTCCTTCTGCAGGGAGCAGCCCAGGCCTTCTGCACTCGCCTGCCCCTAGTGACCCACGGGCGCACGCTCGCAGAAACGCTAGCGCCCCACCCTGTCGACAACAGCCGCCTCGCACTCGACAACTACGAAGCCAGTGTGGCGCTCTCCACTTGTAACCTATTAGGTTACAAGTCGGCCGTGCTCGCACTCGGAGCTGAGCGGGGCTGGTCGGCGGCGGAGCGGACTTTGTTGCGCGCCAGCGGTTTCACTTTCACGCACCTCGGAGAACGCGTGCTCCGCACGGAGACCGCGTGCATCGCCGCACTCACCTTGCTCAAGGCAAAGCTCGGCTGGCTCTGAAAATCCGCACCGTCGGCTGCCGCGTGCCCTTGCCGAGCTGTTTCACGCAGGACCAGCCCGGCGGTGACAACTCCAGCTCCCCGGGCATCTCGAACACGACGAGCGCTTCCGGCTTTGCCGCGAGCAGTTCGTCCAGCCGGGCAAATAGTTTAGGTGCCACCTCGGAGATGATCTCATACGGTGGGTCGATGAATACCAAGTCCGGCGCCTCGCCCGGCATCACGTGGGTGGCGTCGGCAGTCACGACCTGCAGATCGGCGGGTGGCCGCCCGAGGCTCTTACACACGGCCGTGATATTTTGGCGGATGAAATCGGCCGTCCGCGCGTTCTTCTCCACAAACACCCCGCCGGCTGCGCCGCGACTGAGCGCCTCAAGGCCGTAGGCTCCGCTGCCGGCGAACAAGTCCAGAAACCGGGCCCCAGCCACTCGCGCCGCGAGGCTGGAGAATACGGCCTGCCGCATGGCATCCGTGGCCGGGCGGACGGCGTCGCCCTTGGGCAAGACCAACGGTATGCCGCGAGCCAAACCGCCAGTTATCCGCATGGGAGTGCTTCCCCGGGACAGGGACGCCCAGCGCATCCGGCACGCCGGAATGCGGGAACACTTCCTGCTGCCAGTGGTTGTATTAACATAGCGTTTGCACGGGGCCGGGGGGCGACTTAGCTCTTCCATTCGCGACCTCCAGCCAGCGACCTAACTGCCTGCCGTGCCGCGCAAAGGCAATGCCTTACCCAGTCCACCAAGCATGTTTTCCCGACACCTAGTCTGGCCGCTCTGCGCTGCCTTGCTCGCTGCCGCTGCCCTCCGCGCCGAGGAGCAGAACGGCTGGCCGCTCCTCGTGCGCCAGACACCGCCCAATACCCCGGCTGAAAACGTGCAGTATTTCGGACCACTGATCTTTTCCCAGCAGGCCGTCGGTGTGGTGTCCGGCGTCCGGCCGCTCTATCTCCAAGCCAAGGTCGGCGACCAGGAAACCGCCACAT
>DAORVZ010000110.1:0-6267 GCA_035434005.1 Lacunisphaera sp. | reverse complement strand
GTTTGTTCCGCTTCTGGGCGGCGCCGGCGATCTTTGCGCCGGTCGTGGTGTTCACGACATCGTAAAGCTCGGCGCGCTGGAAGCAGATGCCCGGAAGTGGTGCGGCCGGTGGGAGCGTGCCGGCACGCGGCTTGTCGCGACCAAGGTCGCTCCCACAGGAATTGGCCGGATCACACACCATCTTCACGGCGGCGGGCTGGCCCAGGGCGGCGAGAGCGGCGGCCAGGCATTCGTGGACGATGCGGTAGGATTGCGCGGCGCGTTCGTCGTAGAGCACATGGCCGCGCGGCAGCACGAGCGCGTAGGTCCAGTCGTGGCGGTGATCGACGATGCCGCCGCCGGTGGGCCGGCGGCAGAGGTCAAAGGTTTCGCCCGCAGGAAGATTCGCCCGGACGAAGCCGATCTTCTGGCTGTAGCCGAAGGTGAAGGCCGGGCGGCGCCACTCGTAGTGCCGGAAGCGCGGGTCGGTCGGTTCCGGGTAGCGCTGCAGCAGCAGGAAATCCACCGCCATGTTCTCGGCGGCGGCGGCGGTGCGGACCGGCAGGACGTGCAGGTTCATCGGACCGCGCTCAGGCACCGGCGGCATCCAGCAGTTGGCGCACGCCCCGCACCAGCGTGCTCAGGGCAAAGGGTTTGGGCAGGTGCATCGTGGCCGAGAGCGGCACCGTGTGCAGGCTCACGGGCAGCGCGTGTGTCGAGGTGCAGATGAGGCGGAGGCCGGGATTTGCCACGTGGAGCTCCTTCACCAGTTTTCCGCCGTCTTTGGAACAGCTTTGGATCATCACCAGTTGCGGCCGCAGCCCCTGCGCCACCATGGCGGCGGCGGCCGCCGCCGTGGGCGCGTCCGTCACCTTGTAGCCGTCGGTGGCGAGTATCCCGGCGATCATTCTCCGCAGAACCTCATCGGCCTCCACAATGAGCAGGTGCTCGGAGCCGCGCATGCCCGGCAGGGTGCCGAGGGGCGTGAGGATGGATTGCTCCGGCTCGGAAGTTTCCGGGAGATAGATCTCGAAGGTCGTGCCGGTGCCGCGGGTGCTGCGGGCCGTGATGTGCCCGTGGTTTTCCCGGATGATCGCGAGCGCGGTGGGCAGGCCGAGACCGGTGCCGTTTTTCTTGGTGGTGAAGCGTGGCTCGAAAATCTGCTGCAGGGTGGCCGGATCCATGCCGCGCCCGGTGTCGGTGACCGTCAGGACCACATAGGGCCCGTTGGCCATCGCGGGCAGCCGACGGTCGGCGGCGGTCGCCACCCGGTGGTGGCCGGTGCGGATGGTGAGCCGGCCGCCTCGGGGCATGGCCTCGTGGGCGTTGAAGCAGAGATTGAGCAGCACCCGCTGGAAATGAGTGGGATCGATCCGCGCGTTGCCCAGGCCGGAAGCCAGGCGCAATTCCACCGTGGTCTCCTCGCCCGCCGCCCGGCGGATGATCTCCACGATCTCCCGGATGAGGGTGTTGAAGTTGACCACCATGACCTCGGATTCCTGCCGCCGGCTGAACTCAAGAATCTGGCGTGCGAGCGCCGAGGCCTTGAGGCCGGCGCGGTGGATCTCCTGCAAGTCCTTCAGCGCCGCCGGCGTGCCCGCCAGCTTGGCGGTGAGAATCTCGCAGTAGCCGTTGATGACGGTGAGCAGGTTGTTGAAATCGTGCGCCACGCCCCCGGCCAGCAGGCCTACCGTGCCGAGTTTCTGCGATTGCAACAGGGCCGCGAGCAGGCGCCGGGGCTCGGTGTTGTCCCGGTAGAGGCCCAGCAGCCGGCCAGCCGGCTGGCCCGTGATCATGATGGGGGAAAAATTCCAGGCCCCGTGGAATTCCGTGCCGTCCTGGCGGTAGAGCCAGCCCTCGCCCGCCGCAAACTGGCCGCAGGGGGAGGTGTTCAACGCCAGCAAATCGGTGCGCGGGCCGTGGAGCAGCCGGGTGTTCCGGCCCGGTAGCGTGGCGGCGGCATAACCGGTGAGTTCGGCGAACTTTTCGTTGGCGTAGAGGATGTCCACGCCGCCCCGCTGCCACTGATCGTGCGTGATGACGACGGCCGAGCCAAGCGCGGCCAGCGTGCTGGTCAGCATTTCCCACTCGGGTGGCCGGGTTGGCCCGGCGGGGGCCGCCGGGGCCGTCGGCTCGGGCACTTTCTTGGCGGGCATGGGCTCAGGGCGCGAGCCGTTCGACGACCCAGTCGCCGCCCGGTTCGCGGCGGTAACGCAAGCGGTCGTGCAGCCGGTTGCGCCGGCCCTGCCAGAACTCGACCGTCTCCGGCGCCAGGCGGAACCCGCCCCAGTTGGGCGGCAGCGGCACGGTCCGCCCCTCGTATTTCTTGTCCACCACGCGGTAGCTCTCCTCCAGGACCGCGCGGCCGGCGACCGTCGTGCTTTGCGGCGAGGCCCACGCCGCCAGCTGGCTGCCGCGCGGCCGGCTGTGGAAATACGCCTCCGCCACCTCGCGGCTCACGCGCGCCACCGGGCCCTCGATCAGGATCTGCCTCTCCATCGCCACCCAAGGGAAGAGCAGGGCGGCGCGGGGGTTGGCGTCGAGCTCGCGGCCCTTGCGGCTCTCAAAGTTGGTGTAGAAGACAAAGCCGCGGCCGTCGCAGCCCTTGAGCAGCACCGTGCGGGCGGCGGGCCGGCCGTCCCGGCCGGTGGTGGCGAGCGTCATGGCGTTGGGCTCGGCGATCTTGGCGGCCTCCGCCTCCTGGAACCACTGCTCGAATTGCCGGAACGGATTCTTGGCGAGGTCCTTTTCGAGGAGCCCCGCGAGGCTGTAATCCTTTCTCATGTCGGCCAGTGCCATGGTGCAGCCATGGTGTGCCCGCACTCCGCGCTGTCAAAATCATCCGATCCGCGCACGCTGGATTCCACCATGCCGCCGTTCCCCGATCTACCGCCCTGGGCCTGGCCCGTGCTTTTCGCCGTCGGCCTGGTCGCCGGCACGGTGGACGCGATCGCGGGCGGCGGCGGCCTGATCACGCTGCCGACCCTGCTGGGCTTCGGCCTGCCAGCCCCGGTGGCCCTCGCCACCTCCAAGCTGCAGGGCGTCTTCGGCTCGGGGGCTGCCGCCTGGGGTTTCGCCCGCCGCGGCGCCGTGGACCTGCGCGAATGCCGTCTGGGCTTCGGCATGAGCGCCCTCGGCGCGGTCGGCGGCGCGGGCTTGGTGCGGTCGGTTGATCCGCGCCTCCTGGGCGCGCTCATCCCGTGGCTCCTGGGCACCATCGTGCTCTACATGGTTTTCCGCCCCCGGCTCGGCGAGACCAGCCGGCACCACCGGATGGAGCCCGCGCCCTTCTACCTGCTGTTCGGCCTGGGGCTGGGCTTCTACGACGGCTTTTTCGGGCCGGGTGTCGGCTCCTTCTGGACCATCGCGTTTGTCACGGTGCTCGGCCACGATTTCGTGAGGGCGGCCGGCCACACCAAGGTGATGAACTTCGCCAGCAACCTCGCCGCCCTGGCGTTTTTCGCCGCCGCCGGCACGGTGCACTGGCTGCCCGGCCTCGCCATGGGCGCCGGCCAACTGCTGGGTGGCCGCCTCGGCGCCCACCTGGCCCTGACCCGCGGCGCCCGCTTCGTGCGGCCTATCTTTCTCGTCATGGCCGCGCTGGTGGCGCTGAAACTCATCGCCGCCAGCCTGGGCACCCGCTGACTGTTTTCACGGCTCGACCGGCAACCCCGCCAACACCCGCCGCGCCACCGCCGCGATGATCGCCCGGTTTTGCGCGTGCTCCCGACCGTCGGTGAACGTGACAATGATGACACGCCCGCCGCCGGGCAGCTCGATCAACGCCGCGTCGTGGCGCGCCCAGCTCACCCAACCGGCCTTGGACCAGAGCTTCATGCCGGGCGTCAGCGCCGGGCCGGTGAACTTGACGCTCTGGTTGTCCGGATCCTCCGAGGTCGTGAATGGATCCCGCGCCAGCAGCGCCAGCATCTCCGCCGAGCGGGCGGGCGTGATGCCCCGGCCGGTGGCGATCTCCGCCAGCAGGCGGGCGGTGTCGTTGGTCGAAAGATAATTCCGCGCCGGCGGATGCGCCGACATGTCCTGACTTTCGCGGCCGAAGGGCCCGTCGCCCCAGGTCTTCCGGTTGGCATTCACGTTCTGATAACCGAGCGACTCAAAATACCGGGTGACCGCGCCGCGCTTCTCGCTCCACGTCTTCAACTCGTCCGCCGGCAACTCGGGTCCGCCTGTCGTGCCCGTGAGGACATCCACCAGGTAATTCGTGGCGTCATTGGAAGAGTCCACGATCATGTCGCGCATCGCGCGGCGCAGCTCGGGCGTGTCCGCGAGCTTCCCGTCCTCCAGCCGGCGGTGGGTGGCGGCCAGATAGAAAAGCTTGACGACGCTGGCCGGATAAAAGCGCTCGTCCCCCCGGAAGTCCGCCGCGACGGGGGCCGGCCCGCGCAGGTCGATGACGGTCACCGCGAGCTGTTCCGGCCGAAGTTCGGGCGCGCGAAACTCCACCACCGTGTCCATGACGGCCCGGTTCACGACCGCCTGTAACGGAGACACCGGCGGGGCGGGGACGCTCCGCGCGCCGGCCATGAGCGCGAAACCAAAGAGAAAGGAAAAGAACACCGGCGGGATTTTGGACAAACTGAACATAAGCAACAAAGGGGATCCGGGCCTCGGCCTTATTCTGTTAATTCTGTCCAAAATCAGGTCTTCCACCCCTGCCGGATCATGTTCACCGCGATGGCCGCGAGCAGCATGGCGATGATCTTGGAGATGGCGCGCATGCCCGTCGCGCCCACCTTGCGGCCGAGCCACTCGCTGTAATGCAGCGCCAGCACAACAAGGAAAAGGTTCACCGCCAGTGCCACGAGCGTGACGACCAGCCCGATGGCTTGGTTCTGCGCGAGCACGAGTAGCGTCGTGATGGACGCCGGGCCAGCGATGAGCGGCATGCCGAGCGGCACCACGCCGAAATCCTCCGGCAGCTTCTCCGATTCCGCAGCCGACTGCACGAGATCCTTGGCCGCGAGAATGAAAAGGATCAAGCCGCCCGCGATCTGGAAGTCGCCGACCGAAATGCCCAGCGCCGCGAAGATGCTTTTGCCCAGCAGCAGGAAGCCCAGCGCCACGAGCCCGCCGGTCCACACCGCCTGGTCGGCGATCTTCTGGCGCCGCTCCGCCGCGATGTTCTGCCCGAGCCCGAGGAAGATGGCCGCCAGCCCGATCGGATCAATCGCCACGAACAGCGGGATGAAGGCCTGCAGGAACTTGGTCAGCCATTCGCTCATGGGCGCTAGGGTGGGTAAGCCCTCCGCCAAAGGCAATTAAGGCTTGCCTTTGATTGGCCCAATGCAGAC
The DNA here is from genome assembly GCA_035434005.1 of Lacunisphaera sp. GTDB lineage: Bacteria > Verrucomicrobiota > Verrucomicrobiia > Opitutales > Opitutaceae > Lacunisphaera. Next base: position 976 of record DAORVZ010000110.1, on the reverse strand, counting down.
TGGCATAATAATGGCCAGTTCTGAACAGCCCAGCACCACAGAGCCCAGCCCCCAATCGTTTGGGGCGTGGTTGCGGCGGTGCCGCGAAGAAAAAAGTCGGCTTCAACGCGTGGTCGCGGCGGCGGCAGACATGGATCACTCCCATTACAGCAAAATTGAATCAGGCAAAAAATTTCCGTCCGACGCGCAAGCTGCGGCCATTATTCGCGTGCTGACATTGTCCGCTGACGAGTTCCGGAAGCGGATGAAGGCTGACCAAATCCTGCAGCTCTGCGGCGGCGACGCCGCCCTTGTCACCGAGGCCGCCTCCATCGTCCAAGAACAGACACCGGCCCGGTTTGTTAATAAGCACAAATAACAAGTGAGTCTCTTTTCGTTTCCGGCCGCCTGAAATTTCCCCACAAACCTCCGTCCCTTTTCGTCCGATGCCCTCCCTCTCCTTCAAAGGCAAAGCCTTCGTCCAGCACCACCACCTCGTGGTGCCGTTCCATGAGCTGACGCCGATCAAGACCAAGGGCACGAGCAAGACCGCCAGCCTGCACGACAACGTCATCGTCCACGGCGACAACCTCCGCGCCCTCAAGGCCCTCCTGCCCACCCACGCCGGCAAGGTGAAGTGCATCTACATTGATCCGCCCTACAACACCGGCAACGAGGGCTGGGCCTACAACGACAACGTCAGCTCCCCCATGCTGCAGGAGTGGCTGGGCCAGACCGTGGACCGCGAGGATCTGACGCGCCACGACAAGTGGTGCTGCATGATGCTGCCGCGCCTGCGCCTCCTCCGCGAATTCCTCACCGACGACGGCGCCATCTTCGTCTCCATCGACGACAACGAGGTGCATCGGCTGCGGTGCCTGATGGATGAGATTTTCGGGGAGGATTGTTTTCTCGGTGAGATTTGCTGGAAGACACGAAACACAGACAACCGCCTCAAAACAAACCTCTCTCGCGACCAAGAATACGTCTTGGTTTA
>DAORVZ010000109.1:0-6295 GCA_035434005.1 Lacunisphaera sp. | reverse complement strand
TGCTGCGCGGCAGCCTCGTGTGGCCCCACAAGGCGCGCGAGCACTACTTCTGCAACGACCCCGATCGCAACCAGCGCAGCATCGTGCGGCTGGCGCGCGAGGGTCTGCTCCGCTGCCACCCCGGCACTTTCGGCAGCTTCCCCGGCACCGAACTCGGCCGCTACCTCAGCACCGACGCCGGCGAGACCCTTGAGCTTTCCGGCGAACCGGTGTGAAGGGATAAGCTCCAAATCCCACCATCCACGTTCCAGAGAAACTGGAAACCCGAAAACCCTAAAAGGGTTGTCATTCTGAGCCAGGCGAAGAATCCATCGGAATATTCGCTGCAATTTAAGAGGCGCGTAGATCCAGCTGGATTCTACGCTTCGCTCAGAATGACCTGCAAAGGAGGGATGTTGACCGCCCTTTGATTGGAAATTCTCTGGAGCTTGGCTGGTGGAGCTTTCGCCCGTCAGGGCGTCACATCCACCCAGAACGGCACGAATATCTCGCTGCCGCCGAGATTTACCTGTGCCCAGATGACGTAGCGGCCGGGCTCGGGGATGGTGACCTTGAAAGTCAGCTCCGGCCGCAGCGAGTCGGGCGGCTTGGCCAGATCCGTCTCATTGGGGTGCAGGTGGGCGAAGCCGCTGCGGGCCTCGTCGAACGCCACGAGATGCGCGAACGCGCCCATCACCGGCTGCAGGGGCACCGGCATTTTATCCCGGCCCTGGGTCTGGATGCGGAACTTCAGATCCACCGGCTGGCCGGCGCGGAACACGGGCGGCAGGACGAGTTCAAAATTAAAGCCCATCGCCTGGGCCGTCGTGCTGGCCTCGCGCACGACCCTGGCCACCGCACCCGGCACGGTGAAGTCGGCGGAGGTGTAGAGGCCGCGCTGGGTCGCCGCCGGCGTGAAATCGGCGAACACCCGGTAGAGACCGCTCCGGTTCGGCGTCAGGGTGAACACCCAATCGCCGGGCCGCCGACCCGGCTCCGGATGCAGATGCTGATAGTCGTTGAGCGTGGGATCGACGATCAGCAGGTGCAGCTTGCGGGTGTGCGCCACGATGAGATCCTCCGGCGCCACCGGCTTGCCGCTGGCCGTGGCCAGCCGGAGCGTGAATTGCACCGGCTGGTCGCGCGCCGGTTCGCGCTCGGCGGTCAGGCTGGCCACCACCGGCGACCGGGCGGCGACCACGGGGATGAACTGCGGGTTGGCGGGATCACAGAATTCCAGCGCGCCCTTCCCCTCCACGCGGAAATCCATGTGGTTCAAGTTGGTCCCCGTCGGCAGGAGCCGCACGCCCAGGTAGAGCGCGATCGCCAAGGCGGTGATGATCAGCACCTGCCGGTTTGTGCGCGTATCGGGCGCCATATCAGTCCTTCCGCAGCCGCCGGACGAAATCCTCCACCGGCCACGTGCTGCCATCCACGCGATAGGCGATCTTCCCCTCCTCGTTGATGAGCACGGTGGCGAGGGTGTGCTTGATCGTGGCGCCCTCGAATTCGCGGATGACGCCGAGTTGGGCGAGCAGGTGGCGCACGGCGGCATCGGGGCCGGTGAGGAACGACCAGTTCGAGGTGTCGAGGCCGCGGAGCTGCGCGTAGTCCTTCAGCACGCCCGGGGTGTCGTATTCCGGATCAAGCGAGATGGAAACCAGCTCGAAGTTTTTCGCGCCGGCGGCCTGCGCGGCCTTTTGCAGCGCGGCCATCCGCTCGGTGGCGGCCGGGCACATCGTGGCGATCGGGCAGCGCGTGAAGATGAAGTTGAGCACGATCTGCCGGCCCCGGAAGCGGCTGCCCGCGACGGCGCGGCCCTCTTGGTCGAGCAGCGTGAATTCGGGCAGCGTTTCGCCGATCTCCCGATAGGCCTCCTTGCCGCGCATCGTTGTGTCCTGGGCGAGGGCCTTGGCCGCGGCGTCGAGCGCGCGCTGGGTGGCGGCGTCGTCGGGCCAGATTTTCTCGAGATAGAAGGCATCCGGCCGGTCCACCAGCTCGGCGCGGATGTGCTGGCCCTCCTTGGCGATGGCCAGGTCGCCCTTGGTCACCTTGAACTCCATCGTCATCGCCGGCATGTAGCCCTTGATTTCGCTGTGGTGGACAAGGAGCGTGTCGCGCGCGGCATCGACCTTCACGATCTCGCCGGTGATCGGGAAGCGCTTTTCGGCGGGGACCGCCGCCACAGCAGGCTTCGCCGCCTCCTGTTTGCTGCAGCCCGGGGCGCAGGCCGCGGCGGCAGTCATTAGCAAACATGCGGCCAGCCGCACGGGAGGCGAATAACTGGACTTCATCGGACACACACATTTGCCACCCCGGAGAATTGTCAAAAGGTTTGCGCTGCCGGTGCCCGAAGTATCACCTGCAGATTCCCGCCCAAAACGCCACCTGATGCCCCGCACTTCCTCCTTCAAGCCCGCGCTCGCCGCCTTCGCCACCATCAGCAGCGGCTGGGTCTTCGTGCTCGTGGCGCTCGGGGCCTTCACCACCACCATCGGCGCGGGCATGGCCTTCCCGGATTGGCCGCTCTCCAATGGCTCGGTCAACCCACACGGTTGGCTGACCGATATCGACAAATTCGCCGAGCACTCCCACCGCCTGTCCGGCGCCGTGATGGGTTGCATCACCATCATCCTGGCCGTCTGGTTGCACCGGTGCGAGGAACGCCGCTGGCTGCGCCGGCTCGGCTGGTGGGCTCTCGGCATCGTGATCGTGCAGGGCCTCATCGGCGGCAAACGCGTGCTGCTCAACTCCCTCAACGTGCCCGGTTTCGACATGAGCTTCGGGCAGATGCTGCGCCTGCCGCACGGCCTGCTGGCGCAAGTGTATGTCTGCATGTTGTTCGCCATCGTCGTGGGCCTGTCCCGCGGCTGGGTGGAAAACACCCTGGGCACGCCGAGCGAGCGCGTCCGCCGCCTGGGCTGGTGGTGCGTCCTTCTGCTGTTCGTGCAACTGGGAGTCGCCGTGTCCATGCGCCACAACTATGCCGGCCTGGCGATACCCACTTTCCCCTCCTCCACCCCCGAGGGCGGGCTGCTCCCGGCGATTTGGGACTACAAGGTCGCCCTGCACTTCGCCCACCGGGCGATGGCGGCCGTGATTGGAGTAATGATCCTCATCTACGGACATTTTCTCTGGCGAGAAAAGTCCCTGATCCCGCCGCTGCGCGCGGCGAGCCTGCTGCTGGTCGGCCTCGTGGCCGGCCAGATCTACCTCGGCGCCCAGATCATCTGGACCGGTCGCAGCGTCGCCATGACCACGGGCCATGTCATTCTCGGCGCGCTGACGCTGGCCGTGACGTTCGGGGTGGCTTTTTCCACTCAGCGTGGCTCGATCGAACGGGCTCGCCCATGACGCAAACCAATGAACAGCATCCGACCGGCCTCGCGGCCGCACCCACCGGCCGGACGACTTGGCGACATTACCTGGAGCTGACGAAGCCGCGCCTGAGCTTCCTGTCGGTCATCACGGCCATGGTCGGCTACCTCGCCGCGCTGCCTTTCTGGGATTGGGCCCGCACCCTGTTCCTCATGCTCGGCACGGCCCTATGTGCCGGCGGCGTGGCCGCGCTGAACCAGTGGATGGAGAGCGATCTCGACGCCCGCATGAAACGCACGGCGGATCGCCCGATCCCGACGGGCCATGTGCAACCCGGCTCGGCTTTCATCGTCGGCTGGCTCATGTGCCTGGTCGGGCTCGGCGTGCTCTTCAAGGAAGTCAACGGCATGTCCGCCTTTCTCGCGCTGGCCACGATCGTCGCCTACCTCGCGATTTATACCCCGGCCAAGCGGTGGTCGCGCTGGAACACCGAGATCGGCGCCATCAGCGGGGCCTTGCCGCCGATGATCGGCTGGGCGGCGGCCGGCCGCTCCAACGATCCGCTCGGCTGGACGCTCTTCGCCATCCTTTACACCTGGCAGATGCCGCACTTTTTCGCGCTGTGCTGGACCTATCGCAAGGACTACGCCGCCGCCGGCATGAAGATGATTTCAGTCACCGATCCGAGTGGCCGCCGCGTGTCGCGCCGGACCTTCATCTGGACCGTCCTCTTGGTCGCGGCGAGCGGCCTGCCCACCCTGCTGGGCTATTGCTCGTGGTATTATTTCGCCTTCGCCGCCGCGCTCGGGCTGTGGATCCTGAAATCCGCCATCACCTTTCTCAACCCGGACCGGCGTGAGACGGAGGCCCGCCGGCTGTTCCTCATCTCGATCGCCTACCTCCCGCTGCTCCTGACCCTCCTCGTGGCCGACCGTTATTTTTTCCGACTTTGAACCCGAACGCATGACTGTCGCCGACATCCCGACCATCAACGCCGCGCTGAACGCCACGGCCACCGTGCTGATCACGGCGGGTTTCTGCTTCATCAAGTGCGGCCGGCGCGACCTGCACCGCTCCGCCATGCTGAGCGCCGGGGCGGTGTCGGCGGTCTTCCTCGTCGGTTACGTGGGCCACAAGATCTTGGTGCGCGGCGTGCACACCCCCTTCGGCGGCGAGGCCCCGCTGCTCCGGGCGGTCTATTTCACGATGTTGCTGACCCACATCCTCCTCGCCATCGCCATCGCCTACCTAGTGCCGCGCACGTTCTGGTTCGCGCTCAAGGGCGAATACGAGACGCATCGGCGCTGGGCGCGGTTCACCTTCCCCATCTGGTATTACGTCTCCGTGACCGGCGTGCTGGTGTATTTCTTCCTCTACCATTGGTGGCCGGCGGCCCCGGCCCGCTGAGCAAAAGAAAAGCCGGCCTGGCGGCCGGCTTGGAAGAGTGGGCAGCGAACGGTGACTTTACTTCACCACCAGCACACCATGCATGCCCGACAGGTAGTGCGCCGGGAAGCTACAGACGTAGGGATACTCGCCGGGCTCGGTCGGAGCCTTGAAGGTGATCTCGTCGCTCTGCTTGGCGCCGATGAGCTTCGTGTGCACGATGACCTGGTCGGCCAGTGCGGCCGGGATGTATTCGGTGGCCTGTGCGGTGACGGCGGCATCGGCGTAGGCCTTGCCATCGCTGCCCTTCTTGAGAAGCACCAAGTTGTGCGCCATGGCGGCCTTGGGCATGCTGCCGATGTTGGTCAGGATGATCTTCACCTCCTGGCCGGCATTAACCTCGATGCGGGTGAGGTTGAACTTCATCGCGTCGTTCGCGGTGACCTCAAAGGTCGCCACCGCGGAAGCGGCGGGCGTGGCGGCGGTCGCCGCCGGTTCTTTCTGGCCGCAGCCGGCGAGCAGCAGGCCGCCGACCAATACGGGGAGGAGGGAGATGAATTTTTTCATGGGGAGGGACTATCGCACAACCGGCGGTGCGGCGCAATGACCTAGGTCAAGATTGTGCCTCCCTAATACCTCAACCAGCCGTGTTAATACTCCGAATAAGGAAGAGTTGCTGGCGCGGTTTTGTGGTTGAAATGGGTTCCATTTTCCAAACGCTGACCCTGCACACTTGCCGCAGCGCACCCTGCTGATGCCGCCACTGTTACACATGACCCGCACACGCTCCGAACACCGCCACGTTTTCCGATTCGCCACCGTTCTTCTCGCCGGGCTCGCCCTGCTCACCCTCACCGGCTGCGGCTGGCTGCACAAGGCCTTCAGCCTGAGCGGCCCGCAATCGACCATGGTCACCGAGGGCCCCGTCGCCAAGGCTCAGTGGGATCTGTTCATGGTCACCGTCTGGGTGACGACCTTCATTTTCATCGTCGTCGGCGCCGTGCTGGCCTACGCTCAGATCAAATTCCGCGCCAAGGACGAGGCCGCCGAAAAAGCCGAGCCCCCGCCGCAGGGCCATGGCAACCCGCTGATCGAGATCGGCCTCATTGCCGCTTCGGTCATCCTGCTGGTATTCATCGCCATCCCGACCGTTCGCGACATCTGGTATACCCACGACGTCCCGGAAGCGGAAAAGGGCAACGCCCTCGACGTCACCGCCACCGGCTACCAGTGGTGGTTCAAATTCGAGTATAACACCGAGATGGTGAAACTCCCCACCGGCGGCGAAACCCCCCTCGTCACGGGCAACGAGCTCGTCGTTCCCGCTGGCCGTCCGATCCGAGTGCATCTGCGCACCATCGACGTCATTCACAGCTTCTGGGTCCCCAAGCTGGCCGGCAAGGTGGACATGATCCCGAATCGCCCCAATTTCCTCTGGTTCAAGGCCGACCGCGCCGGTTACTACTACGGCCAGTGCGCCGAGTATTGCGGCGAGTCCCACGCGATCATGCGGTTCCGCGTCATCGCCCTTGACCAGCCCGATTACGACAAGTGGCTGGCCAATCAGAAGCTGCCCGCCCGCGCGCTCACCGCCAATGCCGCCTCCGTCGGC
>DAORVZ010000108.1:0-6306 GCA_035434005.1 Lacunisphaera sp. | reverse complement strand
GGCGGGAAGGCGTAGAGCGAGTGCCAGATCGAGGAGCCGGTGAAACCGTTGACCGTGGCCGGCGCCTTGGCCGCGGACTTGCCGGGCTTCGCGTTGAGGAATGCGCGGGCGGCCCGCCCCGTGGTGATCAGTTTCTTGGCGGCGCGCTTGCGCACGCCCTCGGGCTCGCCGTTGCCCCAGACATCGGCGGGCAGGATCGACTGGTGCCGCTCGTCGATCAGATCGCACACGGCTTGCCCAACGAGGTGGTTCGAGATGGCGTGACAGGTCAGGCCGTGGTCCGCCAACAGTTGCCACTTCTCCGCCCGGTATTTCGCGGACGAAGCCGCCGCCTCAACGTCGAAGTGGTCGCCCCAGCAGGCGAGCTCGAGGCCGTCGTAGCCCATTTTCTTCGCGAGAGGGGCAAGTTTCTCCAGGGGCAGGTCGGCCCATTGGCCGGTGAATAGTGTGACGGGTCTCGGCATGGTGGAAACGGAGTTGAGAAAAGCTGAGTGAGGAAACCACGAATGGGCACAAATTCACACGAATAAATTAACAGCCTGGTAGATCATTCGTGCACATTCGTGTCCATTCGCAGTTAAGCCTCCGGCCAGTCCGATCAGCCCGGGCCGAGGATGGCCTCGATTTTTGCCAACTCGGCGGTGGCCAGCGGCGGCTGGCTCAGACCGGCGTGGATGTCGTCAATCTGCGCCACCTTGCTGGCGCCGATGAGGACGCTGGTGATTTCAGGCCGCCGCAGGAGCCAGACGGTGGCCAGTTGCGCGAGCGTGGCGCCGCGAGCCGTGGCGACCTCGTTCAGCGCCTGAATCTTCGTCAGCACAGCCGCCGTGATCTGGCCGGGCTTGAGAAAGACGCCGGACTTCACGGCGCGCGAATCAGTCGGAAGACCGGCGAGGTAGCGGTTGGTCAGCAGGCCCTGCGCGAGCGGCGAGAACGGGATGCAACCCGCACCGACCTCCGTGAGTGCGGATAGCAGTTCCGGCTCCACCCAGCGGTTGAACAGATTGTATTTCGGCTGGTGAATCAGGAGCGGCACGCCGAGGTTCTTGAGGATGGCGGCGGCCTGCCGCGTCTGGGCCGCATTATAGTTCGAGATGCCGGCGTAGAGCGCGCGGCCCGAGCGCACGGCATCGGCCACCGCCGTCAGCGATTCCTCCATCGGCGTGTCGGGGTCGGGCCGGTGGTGATAGAAAATGTCCACGTAGGGCAGGCCCAAGCGCTTCAAGCTCTGGTCCAAGGAGGCCAGGAGATTTTTGCGCGAGCCCCATTCGCCGTAGGGGCCGGGCCACATGTGGTAGCCGGCCTTGGTCGAGATGATGAGCTCGTCGCGGTGCGCGGCGAAGTCCTCCCGCAGGAGGCGGCCGAAATTCTCCTCGGCCGAACCGGGTGGCGGGCCGTAGTTGTTGGCCAGGTCGAAATGGGTGATCCCGAGGTCGAAGGAGCGCCTGAGCAGCGCGCGCTGGTTGGCAATCGGATCCATGCCGCCGAAGTTATGCCAGAGGCCGAGCGAAATGCGCGGCAGCTTCAGGCCACTGCGACCGCACCGGGCATACGTGATCGCTTCGTAGCGCTGCGGATCGGGGGCGTAACCGCTCATGCGCCATGGTTTGCCGCGGAGCAGAATATGGAAAGCGAAAAACCCCGGCGTGACACGCAATGCGCTTGTCGCCACCCCCACCCGTCCTATTCCTAGCCCACTCGCCTCCCATGAAGACCGCTGCCGCCCACTTCCCAAAAATCAAGCGCATCGCCTACGAAGGCACCCGCTCGACCAACCCACTCGCTTTCCGCCACTACAACCCCGAGGAGATCGTCGACGGCCGCACGATGTCCGACCACCTGCGCTTCTCGATCGCCTACTGGCACGCCTTCCGCGGCACCGGCTCCGACCCGTTTGGCCCGGGCACGATCCAGCGCCCGTGGGAGAAGGGTTCCGACCCAGTCTCCGTCGCCAAGGTGCGCATGGACGCGGCCTTCGAGTTCTTCCAGAAAATCCGCGCGCCGTTCTGGTGCTTCCATGACCGCGACATCGCGCCCGAGGGCCGCTCGCTCGCCGAGTCGAACCGCCATCTCGACAAGATCGTCGCCCACGCCAAGTCGCTCCAGAAAGCCACCGGCGTGAAACTCCTCTGGGGCACGGCCAACCTCTTCTCGAATCCGCGCTACATGTGCGGCGCAGCGACGAACCCCGACGCCCACGTCTTCGCCTACGCCGCCGCGCAGGTGAAGAAGGCCTTGGATGTCACCAAGGCGCTCGGCGGCGAGAACTACGTGTTCTGGGGCGGCCGCGAGGGCTACGAGACGCTCCTCAACACCAACCTCAAGCGCGAGCAGGACCACCTGGCCGCCTTCCTCCACCTGGCGGTCGATTACGCCAAGAGCATCGGCTTCAAGGGTCAGTTCCTCATCGAGCCCAAGCCGAAGGAGCCCACGAAGCACCAATACGACTTCGATGTCGCCAGCGGCATCGCCTTCCTCCGCACCTACGGTCTCGAGAAGCACTTCAAGTTCAATATCGAGACCAACCACGCCACGCTCGCCGGCCACACCTTCGAGCACGAGATCGAGGTCGCCGCGTCGCAAAAGATGCTCGGCTCGATCGACGCCAACACCGGCGACCTCCTCCTCGGCTGGGACACCGACCAGTTCAACACCAACGTCAAGGAGCTCACGCTCGCGATGGTCTCCATCCTGCGCGCCGGCGGCCTCGGCACCGGCGGCTTCAACTTCGACGCCAAGCTCCGCCGCCCCTCGATCGACTCCGAGGATCTCTTCCACGCCCACATCGGCGGCATGGACGCCTACGCGCTGGCCTTCAAGCTCGCCCGGCGCATCCTCGCCGAGGGCAAGTTCACGCGCTTCGTCGCCGAGCGCTACGCCAGCTTCGACACCGGCTACGGCCGCGCGATCGAGAAGCGCCACACCAATTTCCGCGAGCTGAACAAGCTGGTGCTCACCAAGCTCGGCGAACCCAAGCCGCGCTCGGGCAAGCAGGAATACCTCGAAAACCTGCTCAACACCTACCTGCACGGCTGAGCGCGCTTCCGACTCTTTCCTCTTTCTCTTAATCTTTCTCTTTTTCCTCCAGACTCGAACCTGAGAGAAAGAGTAAGATTAAGAGGAATGATTGGTCGGGCACCCTCACTTTCACTCTCACCCTCACTCTCCCTTCTCCGCCCATGTCCCTCTACCTCGGCATCGACAGCGGCACACAGAGCACCAAGGCCATTGCGCTCGACCTCGCCACCGGCCGCGTCGTAGCCGAGGCCCGCGCAGCGCACACCCTCATCCCCGGCCTGCCCGCCGGCCACATGGAGCAGCATCCGGCGGAATGGGCCGCCGCCCTCGACACCGTCATCGCTGCGGTCGCCGCGAAGATCGACCGCTCCCGCGTGCGCGGCCTCGGCGTCTCCGGCCAGCAGCACGGCTTCGTCCCGCTCGACGCCGCCGGCGCCGTGATCCGTCCGGCCAAGCTCTGGTGCGACACCAGCACGACGAAGGAGTGCGAACTGCTCACCAAGAAACTTGGCGGCACCCAGGCCGCCATCCGCGCCACCGGCCTGCCCTTCCTGCCCGGCTACACGGCGCCGAAGATCCTCTGGCTGAAACGCCACGAGCCGGCGAACTACCGCCGCCTGCGCCACGTGCTGCTGCCGCACGATTATCTCAACTATCACCTGACCGGGAATTATTTCATGGAGCCCGGCGACGCCTCCGGCACCGCGCTCATGGATGTGCGGAAACGCACCTGGTCCGCGAAAGTCATCCGCGCCATCGACAAGAACCTCGCCGACTGGCTGCCGCCGCTCTCCGGCTCGCACGAGGCCGCCGGCACCTTGCGGCCGGAGCTGGCCCGGAAATACGGCCTGTCACCCGACATCGTCGTCAGCGCCGGCGGCGGTGACAACATGATGGGCGCCATCGGCACGGGCAACGTCGCTCCGGGCGTCGTCAGCGCGAGCTTCGGCACGAGCGGCACCATCTACGCCCACAGCGCCAAGTCCGTCGTCGACCCGCAAGGCGAGATCGCCGCCTTCTGCTCGTCCACCGGCGGCTGGCTGCCGCTGCTGTGCACGATGAATGTCACGCTCGTCACCGAGCAGATCCGCCAGCTCTTCAACTGGGATCACGCCGCACTTGACCGCGCCGTGGCCAGCGCCCCGCCCGGCGCCGGCGGCCTGAACCTGCTCCCCTACTTCGATGGCGAACGCACGCCCAACCTGCCGCGCGGCACTGGCGTGATCACCGGCTTGAACCGCGCCTCGCTCACCCCCGGCGGCCTGGCCCGCGCCGCGATGGAGGGCGTGACCCTCAACATGAACTACGGCCTGCGCCGGCTGACCGCGCTGGGCCTCAAGCCGCGCGAGATCCGCGTCACGGGCGGCGGCGCCCGATCGGCGGTGTGGCGCCAGCTCATGGCCGACATCTTCGGCGTGCCGGTCGTCGCGATGGTCGAGGACGAGGGCGCGGCGCTCGGCGGCGCGCTGCAGGCCGCGTGGTGTGTCGCGCTGCGCGACGGCCGGAAGGCGAAGCTCACCGATTTCACCGCCACCACCGTGGCCCCCGACGAACGCACGCGCTGCACGCCCGACGCGAACAACCGCGCCCTCTACCGCGACCTGCAGGCGAAGCACGACGAACTCAGCCGCACCCTGCGGCCGTGGTTCGGTTGAATCGTTCTCATTCTCATCCTCCTACTCGTTCTCTTTTCAAAGCAGAGAACGAGAATGATTAAGAGAACGAGAACGATTGTGATTCCTCAGAACGCCGATCCGTCCGCCTTCGTGCCGCAGAACGACACCTCGAGGCCGAGCTGCGCGGCGAGCGACGCCTTGGCGTAGGCCGCGAGATCGGCGGCCGCCGCGTTCTTCGCGTAGGCCACCTGGATGTGGTTGGCCTGATGGCGGGCCATCATCAGGTCGCGCGTCACGCCATACGTGACCGCGTGCATGATGGGCCACTGCACCGTCGTCTCTTGCCAGCGGCGATCGGTCTCGGCGCGCGGCAGGGTGATGACCTTGGCGCGGCCGATGTCCATCTTGAGCTTGCCGCCCTGGACGAACACGCGGCTCCAGACGATCTCACCGGGCTTGGCGATGCCCCGAAGCGAACCGCCGCCGAGCCGGAAATACATCGGGGGCTGGCGCAGCGAATCCGAACCCGCCCAGCCATCGATGTGGTGGTCGGCCGGCGCGCTGCCGGAGATGAGGAACACCCAAACGTATTCGTCGGTCGTGCCGGATTTGTCCCAATCACCCCAGCGAAGATCGTGGAGGGTGTTGGCCACCGGCTGGCCGAGTGCGGCGTGGACGCGGTTGGTGAACAGGCCGTCGAGCCCGGCGCACTCATCCACCTCGTTGAAGTGCACGATGGGCTGGCCCGGGCGGATGATCTTCCCCGCGGCATTTTTCACCGGCGGCCGGTCGGTGGAGTTGAGGGTGCCCTCGACGAGATCGGAGGCGGGCAAAAGATCCTTGAGGCCCTGCTGGTATTGGATGCCGATCGACTCGCAGCCAAACTCGTCGGCGATGCGACAGGCCGCGATGTAGGTTTTGCACTGCCAGAGCACCTGCGCCTTCGTGAGCTCGGTTTTCTCGTCCTTGCCGAAGTGAAAGGTGAAGCCTTTCTTGATATACCAATTGAACACGGCCTTCGCCTCGGCGTCGGTCACCTGGGTCGCGCCGTAATAGAGCGCGGACTGCGAGAGGCGCTCCTTGCAGACACCGGTCTGGTAGAGCAGCTCGTCGGGGATGATGGCGTTATACATGCCCATGCAACCCTCGTCGAAGATGCCCATGATGGACTTCTTCACGCGCAGGTCGGTGGCGATCTTCTTCGCCACGGCCTTCGCCTTTGCCGGCACGCGGGCCTTCGCTATCGGCCGCACATGTGGCGTGCGGTGGGTGGTCGCGCCGGTCTTCAGCCAGCGGGAGAGGCCGTCGAGGAAATAGTCATCGTCAAAGTTGTCGCTCCAGAGCGTGGAGTATTTGACGCCGGCCTTGGTCAGGGAGCCGTTGAGGTTGAGCATGCCCACAAGGCCCGGCCACTGGCCGCTCCAGTTGGCGACGGTCAGGATCGGGCCGCGATGGCTCATGAGGCCCGCGAGCAGGTGGTGCGAATATTGCCACACCGCCTCGGCTACGATGAGCGGGGCATCGGGATCGAGCTGGGCGAAGACCGCGAGGCCCTCCTTCTGCGAGGCGATGAAACCGTGTTTGATCGCCGGCTTGTAAGGGTGGGCCCGGATGAGCTTGCGGCCGAAGCCGGCCACCGCGGCGGCGAGCCGTTTTGCCGTGGCGGCCTGGG
>DAORVZ010000107.1:0-6322 GCA_035434005.1 Lacunisphaera sp. | reverse complement strand
GCTGTCCTCACCGTCAGCGGCACCATGTCGATGCATTGCGCGCTGGCGGGTATCCCCGGGGCGCTGACCTACCGAACCGATGCGCTGACCTATGCGCTGGGCCGGCTGCTGGTGAACGTGGAGTTCATCGGCATCGCGAACCTGTTGCTGGACGAGCCGATGTATCCCGAGTTCATCCAGGGGAGGGCGACCCCGGCGGCGCTGGCGGCGGAATTGCGCGCCTGCCTGGAAAGCCCGAACCGCCGGGAACAGACCAGAATCCTGGCGGAGCAGCTCCGGGCGTTGCTTGGCCAACCGGCCAGCACTTCCGCGGCAGGATGGCTGGAGCGGCAGTTGCGCTCGTGAGGCGGGCGGGCTTGTCCGCCTGCTGCGGCCGAAGGGCTATATTCCCCGGCTCAGGGTCTGGGCGACCTGGGGCCAGAGCGCGGCGGTGCGTTCCGCCACGATGGCGCGCCCTTTCGCCGCCTCGGCCTCGCGCCGGGCGAGGTTGCCCTCCGCAATAACGGCGAGATCATCGAGATTGTAGAGAAACACATTGGCCACGGCGGCGGCGGCGGGGTCGATGTCGCGGGGGAGAGCCAGATCGATCAGGAAGAGCGGGCGCGCGGGCCGCTGCTTCATGGCGGCGGCCACGGCGGCGGCGCCCAGCAGGTGGCCGGGCGCGGCGGTGGCGCAGGTGACGATATCGGCGGTGGCCAGAAGCTCAGGCAACTCGGCCAGACTGGCGGCCCAGCCGCCGGCCTGAGTGGCCGCCGCCTCGGCGTTGGAGAGAGTGCGGCTGGCCACGGTGATGGATCCCGCGCCCCGACTCTGGAATGCCTGGGCGGTCTTCAGGCCGATTTCCCCGGCGCCGACGACAAGCACCTTGGTGGTGGCCAGGTCGCCGAAAATACGGCCGGCGAGATCCACCGCGACGGTGGCGACGCTGACCTGACCGGTCCCGATGGCGGTGTGGGTGCGGATGTGCTTCGCCGCCTGGAAGGCTTTTTGGAATACTCGGTTGAGCACCGGGCCGGTCAAGTGACGGGCGAGGGCGCCGTCGTAGGCGGCCTTCACCTGGCCGAGGATTTCGGCCTCGCCGACGAGCTGCGAGTCGAGGCCGGCGGCGACGGCAAAGAGATGCTCCACCGCGTGGTGTCCGACGCGGGTCTGCAACACGCCGGCCAACTCTGCGTGCGTGCAGCCCGTGACCTCGCCGAGGGTGCTTGTGAGCTGCTCCACGCTGGCCGCAGGAGCCACGCCGTAAACCTCTACCCGATTGCAGGTGTTGAGCAGGGTGAACTCCCGCAGGTCCGGGATCGCCTGGAGCCGGGTGGCGAGCGTGGCGGCACGGGTTTCGTCCAACGCGAGTTTTTCCCGGACTGCCAGTGCGGCGGTGTGGTGGCTCGCGCCGAGGAGGAAGAGGACGGGGGGCGGCGTCTCCATCGGTCAGCCTTCGGGGGTGAGGGTGACGTGATGGGTCCGGTTGGAGTTCACCGGGCCGAGGGACAACAGCGCGAGAAAGAACAGGACGACGCAGACCCAGGCGAAGCGCACGGCCACCAGCTTGGTCCGCCAGCGGAGGAACCAGACCACCAGATAGACGAGTCCCACGCCGATCGTCACGATGAGCTTGGGCAGGTCCACCACGGTGCTGTCGCGCAGCCACCAGACGGCGCCGACCCCGAGGGAAATACTCAGCAGCAGCACCCCTAGGGTGAGGAGCCGGAAATTGATCTGGTCGAGCTGCACGATGGAGGGCAGGAACCAGAACAAGCCGTTGAGGCGCTTGTGCCGCAGGCTCCAGTTTTGCAACAGGTGCATGAGCGAGGTCAGCGCCAGCAAACCGAACACCCCGTAGCTGAAGACGGCGAGGGCGGCGTGCAGCTCGATCCAGGGATTGTGACCGAAGATTTTCTGTCCATGCACGGCGTCCCAGGGCGCGATGAGCAGCGAGAGGATGGCCAGCGCCGCCGCATAACCGGCGGCGAACAGCCCGAGCAGACTCACGCGGAACGCGGTGCCGACAAAGAAATACAGCACCATCGCCGACCAGGCGACGAACTGGACGATTTCGAAGGTGTTGCTCAGCGGACAGCCTCCGACGGCGAGGCCGCGCACATACAGCCCTGCCATCTGAAAGCCCCAACCGCCGACCAGAAAGGTGTTCAGGATCGTCCGCAGTCCGGTGGGAGCTTGCCGCCGTGTGAGCGCCACCAGACCGGTCAGGAAGCCGGCGAGATAAAGCAGGGCACCGAGCCACAGGAGGGCCCGGTCGGTGAGCAGCGAGGACATGGTGGCGGGAGGATGTCCGGTCGGCCCGCGGGCGCAAGACAGACAAACCAGTATTAGCCGGAGGGGCTGCTGTGCTGGCTGGTTTCTGATTATTGAGGCTTGGGACGGGACGATCAGGGTGGCAGGGTTGGGGGCATGACACCGGTTTTTGAGCCGAAGCCTATCCTGCTCGCGGGCCGCCATGTGCGGCTCGAACCCCTCGAGCGTCGGCACCTGCCGGCCTTGGTCGCGGCCGCGCAGGACCCGGAGATTTTCCAGTATTTTATCCCACTGCCGCTGGGGAATCCGGCGGAAATGACGAATTGGCTGGAGTCGATCCTACGGGGGCAGGCGGCCGGCACCGAGGTGGGCTGGGCCACGGTGCGGGCGAGCGACGACAAAGTGGTCGGCGCGACGACCTACCTCGACATCCGCCGCGCGAACCGGGGGCTGGAAATTGGCAACACCTGGCTCGCCCAGGAAGCGTGGCGCACGCCCGTCAACACCGAGGCGAAGTATCTGCAGTTGTGTCACGCTTTCGAGGGGCTCGGGGCCTGGCGCGTGCAATTGAAGACGGACGAGCGCAACATCCGATCCCGCGCCGCCATCGCGCGGCTAGGCTGCACTTACGAGGGCACCCTGCGCCGCTACCAGGCGCGGCACGACGGCTTCGTGCGGAACACCGCGATGTTCAGCCTGCTCGACGCCGAGTGGCCGGCGGCCAAATCGGCACTCGAGGCGAGGCTGGCGCGCTAGTCCCTTCGCGCCACCCAGAACGTGCAGTTGTCGGAGAAATTCCTGACCTTGGGTGTTTCGCTGGCGAGTCCGTTGCGCGTCGCGCTCTCGAGGTAGGTCCAGCCGGTGGCCGCCAATTCCTCGAGCACTTCCTGGCGATCGGGCAGGTGCATGAAGGTGTTGCCGTTGTCGTCGGTGAAGTAGCGATCACCGAACTCGACCAGCCGCGGGTTTTGCTCGCCCCGCGCCCAGCGGGCGGCCTCTTTCTCCCATTCTCTGAGATCCTTGGGGTCGCCGCGATCATGGGTGGTGAAGATGAAATGTCCGCCCGGCCTGCAGCGCTCGTGCAGGCCGCGCAGCGCCGCGCGGCGGTTCGCGCGGCCGGGGATCTGCATCAGGCCGTTGAACAGGAAGAGCACGCCGTCGAACGGTTGGCAGTCTGCCAGACTGCCAACGGCCAGTTGGGTGGCGTCGGCGTGGTGGAAGGTGAGGCCGGTAATGCCTTGTTCCTGGGCGAGGTTCTTTGCCTGTTCCACCAGTTCGGAGGCGAAGTCGAAGCCGGTGATGTCCCGGTAACCCTGGTGCCAGAGGCCGACGGCCACGCGGCCGGCGCCGCAACCGGCTTCGAGGAGGCGCACCGACGGGTCGGGGAAATATTTCGCGATCAGCGCGAGCTCGGATTTCCAGAGCCCAACGAAGTGCGCCGCCCGCGTGTAGTGCAGGACGGCATTGATGGCGTTGAAGTCGGCACACACGGTGGTGCCGTCGATCTTGGCTACTTCCGACGCCATATCGCGATAAACATGCCATTCGCGTTCAGGTCCTGCGGCCAAAGGGTCTGCGCGGAGAGTGGCTCCAATTCCGGGTGAGTGGCCGTGAAGGCGTCGGCCACGGCGGTCGTCTCGGCGCGGGTGAGCGTGCACACCGCATAGACCAGCCGGCCGCCGGGCTTGAGCGTGCCGGCGACGTGATTGAGCAAACGCGCCTGCACGGCGGCGAGTTCATGCACGTCCTTGGACAGCGTGGTCCAGCGGGAGTGGGGATTGCGCTGCCACGTGCCGACGCCGCTGCACGGCGCGTCCACCAAGACGCCGTCAAACTTCGTCTTGGTGGGCAGATTGTCGTCACCTTCCCAGGAGGCGGCGCGAAAGTTGAAGACTTTGGCGCGGGCCGCCCGCTCCTTGAGCTTGGCCAGCCGGCGCACGGAGCGGTCGCTGGCCCAGAGCACGCCCTTGTTCTGCATGAGGTCGGAAAGATGCATCGTCTTGCCGCCCTCGCCGGCGCAGGCGTCCCACCACGTCTCGCCCGGTTTGGGGGCGGCGGCGAGACCGACCAGCTGCGAGGCAAGATCCTGAATCTCGAATTCGCCGGCTTGGAATTCCTTGGTGCGATAAAGGTCGGTGAGGCCGGTGTAGCGCAGGGCATCAGGCGACTGCGGGGCCGGGATGAGATGGCTGAGCTTGCCGGTGAGTGCGGCGCCGGTGCCGGCCTTGGCGCGGATCCACAGCGCCGGTTCGCGCTGCAGTTGGACGAGCCACGCCTTGGGGATGTCCATCTCGTCCTTCAGCCAGTCCGGCACGGCGCGGGCGGCGAGGGCCTCGGGCTTGAAGGCGGCTGGGTTCTTGTCGAAACGCGCCTGCAGCTCGAGGGCGGCGATCAGCTGTTTCTGCGGCGAGTCCTTGGGGGCCAGCCAGCGCAGCCAGCGGAAGTAGGCTAACACGGCGCGGCTGATGCCGCGGCGCTCGGCGGGCGCGGTGAAGTGCCGGTCCTGCGTCAGCGACTCGCGCAGCGCCTGGTCGGCGGGCGTGCCGGCGGACACGAGTTTCAGGACGCGCGCGGCGTTGTTGATGATCTTGGATTCAGCCATGGTCAGCCGCGTTTGTTGCCCCAGCGTTTCACTTCCTTCAATTCAGGCCGGCGGGCCTCGGCGAGGATGCCGGCGACGGCGGGATGCGCGCGCAGTTCCTGATAGGCGGCCGTCGCCACGCGCCAGTTGAGGCTGGCCGGGGCTTCCGCGATTGGCGCCACGCGGTTCTCGAACAGGAACGCCAGCTCGACGCGGGTTTCGCCGCCGGCACCGTTGATGGTCGTGCGGAGTTTTTTAAGAAAATCGGGCAGTGCGGGATGGGTGGGCGAGAGCAGCCAGGTGACCTTGCGGATGTTGTTCTGCACGTAAGCGTCGAGCGGGTAGAGCTCCTTCACGTTGAGCCGCGCGCCGTCGTTGCCCTTCATCACGGTGCCGAGCACGACGACGGGCTGGTTCTCGGCGAGGCTTTTGCCGTAGGTCTCGTAGGCGTCGGCATACATGTTCACCGAGATAGTGGCGCGCTTGCTCGCGAGGTTGAAGAAGGCCCAGGGGCGGTTGTCCTTCTTCGAGAGTTTTTTGTTGATGCCGCTCATGATGCCCGCGAGACGGAACTCGATGCGGTCGCCCTCGAGCAGCACGGATTCCTCGGTGTGGGTGCATAGCGCCTCGGCGAGGCCGGCGTAGGCGTTGAGCGGGTGGCCGGAAACGTAGAAGCCGAGCAACTCCTTCTCGAATTGGAGGCGTTCGGCGGAGGTGAAGTCGTTCGCGGTGGTCGTGTGCTGCGTGTGGCCGTTGGCACCGTTGTGCGTCGCGGGTTTTGGGGCCTCTTCGGCTAGCGCGTCGAGGAACGAGTGCTGGCCGGCGGCCTTGTCGCGGGCGTGGGCCGCCGCGCCGGCGATGGCTCCATCGATGCTGTCGAAGAGCTGCTTGCGTGGCGCGCCGCTGAAGTCGAAGGCGCCCGTCTTCACGAGGTGCTCGAGCACGCGCTTGTTGAGGGCGCGGGCATCGACGCGCGCGGTGAAGTCGGCGAAATCCTTGAACGGGCCGTTGGCCTCGCGTTCCTCAAGGATCTTCTGCGCGGCCTGCTCGCCGACGCCCTTGATGCCGGCGAGGCCGAAGCGGATCGAGCCGGCTTCGCCGGCGATTTTCGATTTTTGATTCTCGATTTTCGATTGGCTGGAGAAAACCGGGGTGAAATTGACGCGGCTTTCGTTGACATCCGGCCCCAGGACGGGAACGCCCATCGCCTCGCACTCGGCGACGAAGTGGGCGACCTTTTCCGAGTTGCCGAGCTCGGAGGTGAGCATGGCGGCCATGAACTGCACCGGGTAGTTGGCCTTGAGGTAACCGGTCTGGTAGCTGAGCACCGCGTAAGCGGCGGAGTGGGACTTGTTGAAGCCGTAGCCGGCGAACTTGTTGAGGATGTCGAAGATCGAGTTGGCGGTCTTGGCGTCGATCTTGTTCACCTTGGCGGCGCCCTCGACGAACTTGGCGCGTTCTTTCGCCATGGCGTCGGCGTCCTTCTTG
>DAORVZ010000106.1:0-6334 GCA_035434005.1 Lacunisphaera sp. | reverse complement strand
GCACCGGTTCACCCAGCGCGGACTGTTTGGCCAGGGCTTTGCGCAGGTCTTCGCGGCGCGTCGGGCGGAGGCGGAGGAATTCTACGCCGCCGTGCTCCCGGCGGAGGTGAACGCGGAGGAGCGCAACGTGGCGCGGCAGGCTTTTGCGGGCCTGCTCTGGTCGAAGCAGTTTTATCATTTCGTCGTGGCCGACTGGCTGGAGGGTGACGCGAAACAGCCGCCGCCGCCGGCCGCGCGGCGCCGGGGCCGCAACAGCGACTGGCCGCACCTGTATAATCGCGACATCATCTCGATGCCCGACAAGTGGGAGTACCCGTGGTTCGCGGCGTGGGACCTGGCCTTCCACATGATCCCGTTCGCGCGGATCGACCCGCACTTCGCCAAGGAGCAGCTGAACTTGTTCCTGCGGGAGTGGTATATGCACCCGAACGGCCAGATCCCGGCCTACGAGTGGAATTTCTCCGACGTGAACCCGCCGGTGCATGCGTGGGCCTGCTGGCGGGTTTACAAGATGACCGGGCCCCGCGGCGGCCGCGACCGGCTGTTTCTGGCGCGGGTGTTCCAGAAGCTGGTCGTCAATTTCACGTGGTGGGTGAACCGCAAGGATCCGGGCGGCCAGCACCTGTTCTCGGGCGGCTTTCTCGGGCTCGACAACATCGGCGTGTTCGACCGCTCGAAGCCGCTGCCGACGGGCGGCCACCTGGAGCAGGCCGATGGCACGGCGTGGATGGCGTTTTATTGCAGCACCATGTTGGCCATGGCCCTGGAGCTGGCGGAGGGCGACCCGGCTTACGAGGACATCGCGTCGAAGTTCTTCGAGCATTTTGTGGCGATCGCCGACGCCATGAACCACCTCGGCGGCACCGGCCTGTGGCACGAGGAGGACGGGTTCTACTACGACCAGCTCAAGACGGACGGGCAGTCGTTCCCGCTGCGGCTGCGCTCGATGGTGGGCATCATCCCGCTGTTCGCGGTGCAGTTCATCGAGGATGAGCGGTTGGACAAGCTGCCGGGTTTCGCCAAGCGCACCCGCTGGTTCCTGGAGAACCGCAAGGACCTGGCGGCGCACATCTCCTACATGACCCAGGGCCAAACGGCCGCAGGGCGGCGCCTGCTCGCGATCCCGTCGCGGGAGCGGCTCTCGCGCGTGCTCCGCTATGTGTTCGATGAGCGGGAGTTCCTCTCGCCCTATGGCGTGCGGTCGTTGTCGCGGGTCTATCAGGAGCAGCCGTTTGTGTTGCAGGCCGGCGGGCAGGAATATCGGGTGGACTACGTGCCGGGGGAGTCGGATTCGGGGCTGTTCGGCGGCAATTCCAACTGGCGCGGCCCGGTGTGGATGCCCACCAATTTCCTGTTGATCGAGGCCCTCGAACGCTACCATCACTTCTACGGGGACAGCTTTACGGTGGAATTTCCGACGGGCAGCGGCCGCCGGGTGACGTTGCAGGGCGCCGCCCAGGAACTGACCCAGCGACTTGTAAATCTATTCCTCCCCGGCGCTGAGGGAGGGAGGGTTTGCCACGGTCAGACCAAATCCGAGCCCGGGGACGGCCGGTTGAAGGACATGGTCCTTTTCCACGAGTATTTCCACGGCGAGACCGGACAAGGATTGGGGGCCAGCCACCAGACGGGATGGACGGCTTTGGTGGCACGACTAATTGAGGATATTGGCTCAAAAATGAGGTAGAGACGGCAAATATTTTTGGGCAATAACGGCGCGTAAAAACTAGCGCTATCAACGGGTTAGCATTAAGCTAAGTAAAAGGCGCGACAGTCAGTCCCAAGTAAAATTGTTGGGATAATTTCCAGCTTGTCGGTGTCTCGGATATGGCCTTTTTCCCGGCCACTTAGGCTATGAAAAGACACCTCCTTCAGTTCCTCCTGTTGGTCAGCACCCTCGGTTTTACAACTGTGGCCGGGGCGTCCGACCGTTGGGCGACCTTGCGTGCCATCAACTGGGTGGAGAATCCCACCAATCAGACCGGCGTGGGCCGGTTTGGCGAACTCGGGCCGTATCAGTTCCGGCCGGGCACGTGGCGGATGCATTCGGACAAGCCCTTCCGGCAGGCCATCCAGCGCGAGGTGGCGGACGAAGTCGCCGTGAAGCACTACGAATGGATCAAGCGCACGCTCGAGCGTTCGGGCGCGGAGGCGAGCGTGTTTAACATCGCCATGGCCTGGAATTGCGGCGCGGCGGCGGTGCTGGCGGGGCGCGCCCCGAGCGTCAGTTACAACTACGCGGAGCGCGTGCGCAATCTGGTCGAAACCTTCCAGGAGCGCATCCAGTCCCAGCGGACCGCCGAGGCGCCTCAGGCCGACCGAAGCGAGGAATACACCGGCGCGGAGTCCGTCCGCTTCCGCATCCTGCAGGACACCCCGCGCTTCGTCCTCGCGGCCGACTAAGCCTCCGGGGGCCGCCTACTCCAGAAACGAGGACTGCTTGGGCTGCTTGGCCGCCCGGCGGGCGGCTTCTTCCTCCGGCGAGGCGTTCAGGTGCCGCGGCGGACGGGTGACGCGCGAGGCGACGGCTGCCTCGCGGTCCGTGACGATGCGGTCGCACATTTTCTCGATCTGCAGGTGCAGCCAGTGGGTGGTGGCGCTGTTTTCGGTGTAATCGGCCGGCCCGTAGTGGTCGATGCGGCCGGCGTGGCGCAGGCGGTCGTTCTGCTCAAACTCGGCGCGCACGGCGGGATTGTAGACGGCGTAGGTCTTGCCGCCGCCTTTCTTGACGACGGAGAAGCTCGGCACATCGCTCGGGCCGTCGGCGATGTAGATCATGTTTTGCAGCGGGATGCGGCGGTCCTCGGGCGTGACCTTGGCGTTCACGTCGATCGCGGCGTTCTTGTTCGTGCCCTTGTTGATCTCGAAGATGGCGCGCGTCTTGGTCGTGTTGTCGATCATGACGCCGATCTGGGCGATCTCGTTGGCGGCCTCGAGGGGGAATTCCTTCTGCTTAAGGAAGCCGGGCTGCAGCGGGTTTTCGATGAATTCGCAGGCCCAGGTCGCGTCGATGAAGGGGGCGAGGGCGCTGCCGCGGATCATCTCGGCGAGACCGGTGCTCACGACGTAGTGCTCGAGCTGGATCTCGTGCTTCACGTATTCCGGCTTGGCGCGGGCCCAGGCGCGGGAGGAGTCGAAAAATTTCGGCAACCCGGGGTAGAATTCAATTTCCCGACCGCACTCGCGGAGCACTTGGTTGCCCAGGCCGGGCATCTTGCCGGCGAGGACATAGGTCAGCAGGTGGTTGAGGTAGCTGATCTCCGGGGCGATGTGGTAGCCGCGTCGGCGGTAGTTCTCCGCGAGGGCGTTGGTCTCGGCCCAGAAAGTGGCCTCGTCGATGCCGTAGCGCCGGAACAGCGGCGCCTGCATGTAGGCCGGAATCAATGTCTTGTCAAAGTCCCAGACGCAGGCGATGATGTTCTGAGTGAAGAGTGTGGAAGCCATCGCGGAGAAATACTACTAGACGGCAGGTGCTGCCGTTGGTTTGGCTTTGATAAAGCCGCGCGTCGCGGCTGAAGCAATTCACAATTTCCCGTCTGCCCGCCCGCATGGATCAGTTGCCCGACATCTTCCTTTTTCAACGCCGCCTCGACGAACTCGATGCGCAGATGGCGGCGCCATCGTTCTACGCGAACCCGCGCAAGGCGACCGAGGTTTCCCGCGAGCAGCAGTCGCTCCGCAAGCTGGTCGAGACCCACGCCGCCTACGAGCGGGTGGGGCGCGAGCTCGCCGAGCATGCCGCGCTGGTGGCGGACCAGGCGGCCGACCCCGAACTCCGCGAACTGGCCCGGCAGGAGCTGCCGGAACTGCAGGCCAATCACGGGCTACTGAAGCAGGCAGTGCTGCGGGCCATGATCCCGCCGGAGGCCGCGGATTCGCGCAACACAGTGTTTGAGATCCGCGCCGGCACCGGCGGCGACGAGGCCAGCCTGTTTGCCGCCGAGCTCTACCGCGCCTACCTGCGCTACGCCGAGGGGCGCGGCTGGAAGATCCAGCCCATGAGTTCGAGCGCCTCCGACCGCGGGGGCCTGAAGGAGGTCATCTTCCTCATCACCGGCTCGGACGTCTACAAGCAGTTGAAATATGAGAGCGGCGTGCACCGCGTGCAGCGTATCCCCGTGACCGAGGCCAACGGCCGCATCCACACCTCGACCGTCACCGTCGCCGTGCTGCCCGAGGCCGAGGAGGTGGACGTGCAGATCGACCCGCAGGATCTCGACATCAGCGTCATGCGCGCCAGTGGTCCGGGCGGGCAGGGCGTCAACACGACCGACTCGGCGGTGCGCCTCGTGCACAAGCCGAGCGGCCTGATGGTGTATTGCGCCGACGATCGCTCGCAGATCAAGAACAAGGCCCGCGCCATGGCGGTGCTGCGCTCCCGCCTGCTCAAGCTCAAGGAGGAGGAGGAGCAGGCGAAGTATGCCGCCCAGCGGCGCGGCCAGATCGGCACCGGCGGTCGCAGCGAGCGCATCCGCACCTACAATTTCCCGCAGAACCGCATGACCGACCACCGCATCGGCCTGACGCTCTACAGCCTGCCCGCGATCATGGAGGGCAACCTTGAGCCGATCATCGAGGCGCTGCAGCGGGCGGACTTCGAGGAGAAGCTGGCCGCGCTGACCGGCGGGCCGTTGCCGGTGCGCGCCCGGGCCCCGGAGGACGACTGAGATGCTGAGTGTGCTCGAAATCATCAAGCGGACGACCGGCTTCCTTGAGCAGCACGGGGTGGAGTCCCCGCGCCTGAACGCGGAGCTGCTCATCGGCCACGCCCTCGGCTTGAAGCGCATGCAGCTTTACCTGCAGTTTGAGCGGCCGTTGACCGAGGCGGAGCTCGCGCAGATCCGCCCGCTCGTGAAGCGCCGCGGCGGGCGGGAACCGCTGCAATACATCATGGGCGAGACGGACGTTGCCGGCCTGAAGCTGAAGGTGGATCGGCGCGCGCTCATCCCGCGGCCCGAGACGGAGCGGCTGATCGAGTTGGTGACAGCGCAGTTCGCCGCGCCGCCGGCCACGGTGCTCGACTTGGGCACGGGCAGCGGGGCCATCGCCCTAGCGCTGGCCAAAGCCTGGCCGGAAACCGTGGTGACGGCCGTGGACAAAAGCGCGGAGGCGCTCGCCCTCGCCCGGGAAAACGCCGAGGCGTGTGGGTTGGTGGGTCGGGTGAGGTTTGTAGCATCCGACTGGTTTGCCGCCGTGCCCGCTGCGGAGAAGTTCGCCCTGATCGTGGCGAACCCGCCGTATCTTTCCGATGAGGAGACCGCGGCGACGCCGCCGGAGGTGAAGGACTACGAGCCGAGGATGGCGCTCTCGGCCGGGGCGAACAGCGCCGCGGATTTGGAGCGCATCATCCGCGCGGCGCGGCCGCATCTGGCGGCGGGTGGGTTGCTGGCCTGCGAGACCGGTATCGCGCAGCACCAGGCTCTGGTGGCCCTGGCGACGGCGGAGGACTACGCGCGCGCGGAATCGCACGCTGATCTCACCGGCCGCGAGCGCTTCCTGCTAGCCTTTGCGTAAGGCGGCGGCGAGCGGCGCCCGGCCGTCCGCCCAGTAGCGTTGATCGGGATTGAGGCGCAGGGCATCGGTGACGACGCGCAGGGCCTCGCGCAGGTGGACATCGAGCTTGGCGGACGTTTCGGCATCGAGCGCGTCGGTGTCGCCTTCGTCGGCCGGGGTGGCCGGCTCCTTGGGCGGAGTGGCAGCGGACTTGAGCACGGAGTCGAGTTTGACCTCGCGACTGGGGTAATTGCTTTTGGCGAGCCGGTCGCGCTCGGCGTCCATGGTCTTCTTGAAATCCCCGTCCGTTTGCTTGAGGAGCTGGCGGGCGCCCAGGTTCAGCGAGATGTTCTTCTGCTCCTGGCGTTCCTTGAACCAGTCGATGTGCTTGTTCAGGTAGGAGAATTCCTCGAGGGTGTGCTGGCGTTCGCGGCTGGCGGTGAGGAGGGGTTGCACAAAGGTCCTGGCGAGGGCGTGACCATCGAAGGGCACGGACTTGATCTCGTCCCACATGAGCGCGTGGGGCAGATCGGATTCGCCGATGGGCAGGTAGTCGTCGATCGAGGGCAGGGTGATGTCGGGGGTGACGCCGTGCTTCTGAGTGGAGGCCCCGTTGGGCAGGTAGAATTTCTGGACGGTGAGCTTGGCGGCGCCGATGTCGGCGGCGTTTTGGCTGGGGCGGGGCAGGAAGTTCTTCATCTCCAGCACGGCTTGCACGGTGCCTTTGCCGTGCGTGGTGCTGTCCCCGATGATGACGGCGCGACCATAGTTTTGTAGGGCCCCGGCAAAAATCTCGGAGGCCGAGGCGCTGAACCGGGAGGTCAGCACCGCCAGCGGGCCA
>DAORVZ010000105.1:0-6422 GCA_035434005.1 Lacunisphaera sp. | reverse complement strand
CCCGACCGCGCCCTATCTGCGTGAGAAACTGGAGAGGTAATACCAATTTCCTGACGGTTTGAGACTTTTCGTAAGGGCGTCGCTTGCCGGCGCCCGCGGGCGCACACGGGGTGCGCCCCTACAGTCCCAATTCAAACCGTAAAGGGTATAACGGCTTCCCCCAAGGCTGACTCCGGAACCACAGCACCAAGGCGGCAACAAAAAGCCCGCTCGGACGAGCGGGCTTGGGTGATCAGGCTTGGGTTTCCGGTTTTTGCTCCTCGGCCGGTGGTGCTTCCGGCGCGGTGGTGGCCGTCGCTGGCTCCGCCGGAGCGGTCATCGGCGCGGCCTCGGCCGGTTTCTCCTCGACCGGAGCCGCAGCGGGCGCGTCGGGGAAATCAACCGGGTCATGCTCGTCCTCGCCAGCCTCGGCCTTCTTGGCGGCTTGCGGGGCCATGGGCGGCGCCGCGAAGAGCTTGCCGTCGGAGAACTCGGTCACGTAACCCTCCATGACGAGCCAGCGCAGGTCGTTGCTCATCTTGCGGAGCTTCTCGGCCTGCTCGGGCGCCAGGGCGGCGAACGGCGCAGCGGACGGCGTCGTGCCCTCGACGGGAGCCGGAGTCGCGGCCGGCGCGGCGGCCGGGACATCAATTCCGAGAAATTTCTTAGGCAGATCCTTCACATGCACCATCGGGTTCTTCTCGATGAAGTCGATGAGCGCCGAGATGGTCTCGGAGAACACCTGACCCGGGACACGGAAGCGGCGCTTGACGGCGCACACATAGGAGACGCCGCGCGAGCCCTTCTTGAAGATGGTGAAACCCTCGCGGCGCAAGCGGCCGCGGAGCGCGTTGGCGGTGTCGAGCGGGAAGCGGCGCTGGCGCTCCACGTGGCCCTCGAGGGCGCGGCGGATCTCTCCCGGCGGCAGTTTCTCGATGAGCTTGCCGTGGAAGCGGACGCTGTCGACGGCGCGCACCACCTTGTCGCGGGCGTTGGCCAGCAGGTGCAGACGGGCGTCCTCGATGTTGTCGAAGCTGATGACCTCGGCCGGCGGGGGCGCCGTGGGAGTCTCGGCGGCCGGAGCCGGCGTTTCCGTCGCGGGAGCAGCTTCGGCCGGAGCCGCAGCGGGCGCAGTGCCTTCCATCGGCGGCGTCGTGGCCACCTTGGCGACAGGAGGCTTCCAAGTGTAGCGCGTGGCCTTCTTCATCTTCTCCATCCACGCCGCGATGACCTCGGGCTCGCGGGCGGAGACGATGCTCTCGCGGAAACGCTCGAACGACATGCGGCCGAGTTTGGCGGCGTGATGCTGCTGCAGCATCTGCTGGTAGCGGTGGTGGTTTGGCGGCCCGAGCAGTTCGCCCGTGATGCCGCATTTGTTGATGATCGGGAAATTCCCCTTCGGGGCCTCGACCTCGACTTCCTGCATCTCGAAGAAGGCGCCCAGGTTGTTGCCCAGCACGTGCTGGATGGCGGCATCCTCGGTGTCGAACGGCAGGTGGTCGGGCAGCGACATGAACACCGGCGCCGGCTTGGCCGGCGCGGCGCCCTCGGCCTGCTGGGGCCGGGCGCGCTGGACGACGATCACGAAGCGGTCGTTCTTCTCCAGCACGGCCTTGGTGATCTCAAACAGCTGGTAGGTGCGGCACGAGGCGCGCACTGCCTTCACCATCGCGGCGAAACCGGTGTCCTCGGGATAGCAGGTCGCGACGAAATACGGGCTGACATACGGCGCGCGGTCGAACGGCTGGCCGCCGCCCTCGTGGCGCTCGCCACCGCCTCGGAAGTCGCGGCGCGGGCCACCGGGGCCGCGGTCAAAACGGGCACCGCCGCGATCGAGACGATCGCCCATCGGCGGCTGGCCCTCGCGGGCGGGAGCGCCCGGAGCCTGGCCCGGACCACCGGGACCGGCCGGCTTGCGGAAGGCGCGACGGTCGCGCGCGGGCGCGCCGTGGCCGCCACCGTCATCCCGACGAGGGGGCCGGTCGCCGCGGTCGAAATCGCGTTCGCGACGGCCGCCGGGAGATACCGGCTTCACCTCGGTCCATTGGGTGCCGAAGTTAAAGGTCTGCAACTGGCTGAGGTCGATTTTGTTCAACCCCTGGTCGTTGGGTTCGTTGGCAGGCTTGGAGTCGTCCATGAAAGGGCGGAAAACGGGCGTGGTTACCCGGTAAGTGTCGGTGTTAGGCTTGTGTTCCGCTACGTCAGGTCGGGCGCGCGGTAAAGGGATAGCTTGCCCCGAGAAGAAAGGATGACGCAAGCGCATTTCGGGGCTTTACAAGCTGCGGACGATTTACCTAAGTCACCGCTTCTATCGTTGGAACGCTCGGGTGGTGGAATTGGTAGACACACACGTTTGAGGTGCGTGTGCCGTAAGGCGTGCAGGTTCGAGTCCTGTCCCGAGCACCAGCCTTCGCCGGGCCTACGGCTGGCAGGCCAGCCCAAGGCCGCTGTGCAGGCGAAGGGAGCGATTGATGAGCTCGAAGCACAAGGCAAGGCTGCCGTCCGGAGGCTTGGCGGAGGACGGCTTTTCGCTTACAAAGACCGCTATGGTCTACGCTTATCTCATCGAGAGCGTGTATCAGCGGCAGCAGCATTATGTCGGTATCACGTCAGACCTGAAGCAGCGCCTGATCGAACATTACGAAGGTAAATCGCCGCATACCCGAAAATTCAAACCCTGGCATCTGGTGACCTACACCGGATTTGCTGACGAACAGACCGCCCAAGCTTTCGAGAAATACCTCAAAAGCGGTTCTGGGAAAACATTCTGAAAGGGCATTTTCTCCGATGAGGTGGCCGATAAACCCGCCCCCTATGACGGGAGTTTCCACCCAAGGCATTTGACCGGCGTGGGTTTTTGGCGGAGTTCTCGGCACCGCATGATCCCCGCCACCATCAAGCAGGCGTTGCTCGAGTCTTATGTCCGCGATGGCGGCATCAACCACCTCGACGGGGTCAATCTCCCCTCCCAGGACCGCGTGGCCGAACTCGCGCGCGACTTCATGCATGTGCTTTTCCCGGGCTACTTCGAAAGCACCAGCCTCGCCAAGGACGCGGTGCCGGTCTGGCTCGACCAGAAGCTGACCAAGATTGACCAGCGCCTCACCACGGAACTGGAAAAAAGCCTGCTCTTTGCCCGGGATGCCGCCCCCGCCGCGAATGCCCGCCGGGTCGCCACGGCCCTCCTTGCCCAGCTGCCCGAGATCCGCCGCATCGTGCAGACCGATGTCCATGCCGCCTACACCGGCGATCCTGCCGCGCGCAGCGTCGAGGAGATCATCCTCGCCTACCCCTGCGTGCTGGCCATCTCGCTCCAACGCATCGCGCATGTCCTCTACACGCTCGGCGTGCCGCTGCTGCCGCGCATGCTGACGGAATACGGCCATGAGCGCACCGGAGTGGACCTGCACCCCGGCGCTAGGATCGGCACGCACTTCTTCATCGACCACTGCGTCGGCGTCGTCATCGGCGAGACCGCCACCATCGGCAACCACGTGAAACTCTACCAAGGGGTGACCCTCGGCGCGAAATCCTTCGAGCTCGACGGCGCGGGCAACCCGGTCAAGGGCGTCAAGCGGCACCCCGACATCGGCGATCATGTCACCATCTACGCCCATGCCACCATCCTGGGCGGCGAGACGCGCATCGGCGAACATTGCGTGATTGGCGGCAATGTCTGGCTGCTCCAGTCCATGCCGGCTCACAGCACCGCCGCCTACAAGGGTGATGACCTGATCATCCGCACCCGCCGAGCGGCCGACGGCGACTGGGCGATCTGAACCCAGCCGCGCTGGACGGCGCCAGGCGCGGACACTGTCAGCGCCGGGTCAAGCCGTGACTTCCTGGCGGGCCTTCTCCGCGAGGGCGGTCGAGATATAGCGTTCGCCGAAGCTCGGGGCGATCGTGACAATGGTCTTGCCGGCGAATTCGGGCCGACGGGCGACTTGGAGGGCGGCCCAGATGTTGGCGCCGGTCGAAATGCCACCGAGGATCCCATCGAGCAACGCTGCTTGCCGGGAGGTCTCGAACGCATCCTCACTGGTCACCTGGATGACCTCGTCAATCACGGCGGTGTTGCAGTTTTTGGGAATGAAGCCGGCGGCCAGGCCCTGGATTTTGTGCGGACCGGGCTTGCCGCCCGAGAGCACGGCGCTGGTCGTGGGCTCGACGGCGAAGGTGCGGAGGGTTTTGCGCGACTTGATGACCTCTGACACGCCCGTGATGGTGCCGCCGGTGCCGACACCGGCGACGAAGGCGTCGATCTTCCCCTGCGTGGCGGCCCAGATTTCCTCCGCTGTGGTGCGGCGGTGTATTTCCGGGTTGGCCGGATTCTCAAACTGCTGGGGCATGAAGCCCCTGTCACCGTGCGCGGCGACGATTTCGTGGGCCTTGGCAATGGCCCCCTTCATGCCCTCGGCCCCGGGCGTGAGCACGATCTCGGCGCCGAGCATCCGGAGCAGCACGCGCCGCTCGACCGACATCGTCTCGGGCATGGTGAGGATGACCTTGTATCCCCGCTGCGCGGCGACAAAGGCCAGCGCGATACCGGTGTTGCCGGAGGTGGGTTCGACGATGACGGTGCCGGGCTTGATTTTGCCGTCGCGCTCGCCGGCCTCGATCATGGCGCGGCCGATGCGATCCTTCACACTCGCCAGCGGGTTGAAGAACTCGGCCTTGACGTAAACCGTGGCCGGGAGCCCCGCCGCGATGCGATTGAGCTTGATGAGCGGGGTGTTGCCGATGCTGGCGACAATATCGGGATAGATTAGCGAGGACATGTCCTTTAGTTTCTCCAACCAGCCTCGACTGTCAAACCCCTACTTCCCTTATGACCTGACGGACATTTTAGATGAAATACATCTCCGCCTCCGTCTTGGCGGCCATCGACTCAAGAGTGTAGCCACGGGCCTTGGCGATGGCGGCGCCCCGGATGTCGTTCCAGATGGTCTTCAGTTTGCGGCCGGACTTGCCCTCGTGGTTGCCGCTGAGTTCCAGCAGGTCTCCCTCCATCGCCTGGATGATGTCGTAAAGGGTGATCTGGTCGGGAGCCCGGCCGAGCAAGAACCCGCCCTGCACGCCCCGCCGGCTGACGACCAATCGCGCGTTCTTCAATTCTCCCAGCAATTGCGCCAGAAAGTTGGCTGGCACAGCCTCGGTCGCCGCGAGGTCGTCGATCCGCACCGGTTCGCCGTGGTCATGGTGGCGCGCCAGTTCACAGAGGATGCGGCAGGCGTAGTCGAGTTTGACGGGGATTTTCACGCGGTCGCAGCCAGACACACGCGCCGCGCGGCGGCAATGCTTTTGGCGGTGGGCGCGCGCCCTGGGGTCGCGCCAGCCGGTGGCGGCCGCTCAGACCAAGGCGAGCCACACGGTGCGCGCGCTCAAGGCCGTGATCAGCACGCCGACGAGAATCATAAACGGCCGGCGCGGCACGCGCCCGCAGAACCAGGCCCCGAGCGGCGCCGCCAGCAGGCCGCCAAGCGCGAGGGCCGCGATGATTTTCCAATGTCCCAATCCAAGGGTGCTGATGAAGACGGCGGAAGAGGCCAGGGTGACAAAAAACTCGACCGCGTTGACGCTGCCAATGGTCTCGCGCACATCGTTGCCGCGGGCCAGGAGGTTGGAGGTCACGATCGCGCCCCACCCGCCCCCGCCCATGGCATCGAGCATGGCGCCGATGAACGCTAGGGGCGTCAGGTGCGTGCGGACTTCCTTGGGCTCGAATTGCCGGAAGGCCTTGGCGATGATGTAGAGGCCGAGCAGCAGCAGGTAGCCGCCGACCCACGGCTTGATGATGTCGCCCGGGATGGCCGTGAGCACGTAGGAGCCGATGATCGCCCCGACGACCCCCGGCAGCAGCAGGCGGCGGAAAAGCGTCTTGCTGATGTTGCCAAAGGCTCGATGCGACAGGGCCGACGCCCCGGTGGTGAAGCACTCGGCGGCATGCACGGTGGCGCTGGCGGCGACCGGTGGCACCCCGACGCTCATCAGCAGGCTGGAGGCAGTGACCCCGTAGGCCATGCCCAGGGCACCGTCGACCAGTTGTGCGAGAAAACCCGCCGCCAGAAAGTAGAGCAAGTCCTCGGTCATATGGCGTAGTCGGTGTGCTCCGGGCGGACGATTTCGGTGGGCGGATGCAGGAGGCCGGCTCCCACCGTGTCGTTGGTGCCCGGCTCGATCAAGATGAATGAGCCCGTGAGCCGGTTGGTCGCATAACCATCGTAGAAAATCGGCCGCGCCGTGCGCAGCCGGATTTCGCCGAGATCATTCAACGCGAGCCCGGCGGGCGCGGGTTGCGGCTCAAGCGTGGCGATGTCGAGCCGGTGTTCTATGTCGGTCACTATGGCCTGCACGGTGCTGGTCGTGTGCTTGAGCAGAAACTTCCGGCCGGGTTGGAGGGCGCGCGGGTGCATCCAGCAGATCTGCGCGTGCAAATCGGTGCT
>DAORVZ010000104.1:0-6425 GCA_035434005.1 Lacunisphaera sp. | reverse complement strand
TGGCCGAGATCATGACCGTGCAAACAATCGGCAAAAGTGCCCAGATCGATCATGCTCCCGCCGGAATACAGGAACGCATGGAATTGGCCGCCGGCAGTCTTGGATTCGCCGACAATCTGGTCGGCATCATTGATCTCATAAGCCTCGCTGTAGTTGCCGCCCAGCGTCCCCAAGCTCGTCATGATGCCGCCGGAGTAGAGGTAGGCGTGAAAGGAGCCGTTGCCGGTGTTGTCGGCGCCGCCCACAACCTTGCCGGCCGTGTTGATGCCAAAGGCCGTGCTGTTCGTGCCGCCGAGCGTGCCGAGGTCGCTCATCACCCCGCCGCTGTAGCGGAACGCATGATAGGCCGAGTTGCCTGTCACATAGGAATGCCCGACCACTTGGCCGGCATTGTTGATCCCCTCCGCCTGGCTGTTGTTGCCGCCGAGCGTCCCAAGATCTGACATCACCCCGCCACTGTAGCGATAGGCGGTGAAGTTGAGCCCGCCGCCATAATTCGCCCGGCCCGCCACCTCCCCCGAATCGTTGATGGCCCAGGCATAGCTGAAGCCCAAGGAGCCGCCGAGCGTGCCGAGATCGGACATCACCCCGCCACTATAGCGGAAAGACCGGTCACCGGGACCGCTCACGTAGCTGTAACCGGCGATCTGGCCGGAGGCATTGACCGCCGTAGCCGTGCTGCCTTGGGTGCCCAGCTGGCCCAGGTCGGTGAATGTCGTGACCGAAAAGGTCTGCGCGGACATAGTTGTGACCGCCACAAAGGCGAGCAGGACGGTGATTTTGGATCGCTGGTGATGGATCATAAAAAATGGGTGCGGGCTGATTCGACGGCCCAAAAAAGGTGTCCATTGCAAGTTATTGACTCCCCGACGGGGAATTACGAAAAATCTGCCGATGCCGCCGCCGGAAACCAGCCCCGCCGCCCCAGGTGAAAACGGCCGGCCGGAGGGACTCTTCCAGACGACCGACTGGAGCGTGGTCGTGGACGCCGGCACCGACGGTGCGCGTAAACGTCGGGCCTTGGAGAAGTTATGCCGCACCTACTGGCGGCCGGTCTATGCCTTCGTGCGCCGGCTGGGCAACGACCCAGAGCACGCCAAGGACCTGACCCAGGCCTTTTTCGCCCACCTGCTCGAAAGCGATTTCTTCGCCACCGCCGATCGCGAGCAAGGCCGTTTCCGGGGCTATCTAAGGCAGAGTTGTCGCCATTTTCTCGGCAATGAATGGCAGAAACGCACCGCCGAAAAACGCGGCGGCGGCACCGCTGTCGTGCCGTGGGAAAATCTCACCGCAGATGACGAGCAACAGTTCGCCTCGCCGGTCGACCCGGCGGCGGACTTCGACCGCCAGTGGGCGCTCGCCCTGCTCCGTAGCGCAATGGAGCGCCTGGAGGCCGAACACGCCACGCCGGCCGAGCGCCGCACTTTCGGCCTGCTGCGTCCCTACCTCACGGCCCGACCCGACCCGGGCGACTATGAACGGCTGGCCACGCAGCTCGGCGTCACCCGCGGCGCCGTGCCCGTGCTCGTCCACCGCCTCGGCAAGCGTTACCAGGAACTCATCCGCACCGAGGTCGCGGCCACCGTCGCCATCCGCAGCGATATCGACGCCGAGCTGCGGCACTGCCTGCAGGCGCTCGGTTGAGCCACCGCGCATGAAAGCCGGCCCGGCTTTTCCAATAACACCTTTTGGCCGGTCCCCTCAGCCGCTTTCCACATGACCCTCTGCCCGCGTTGCTCGCAACCGTTCGATCCCGCCGCCACCGGCGGGATCTGCCCGCGCTGCGCGCTGGCGGCGGCGCTAACCTCCGCCGCGTCGGCGGGACCCGCGGACGAATATGAATTCATCGCCGAACTCGGCCGCGGCGGCATGGGCACGGTCTACCTCGCGCGGCAAAACAGCCTCGACCGCCTCGTCGCCCTCAAGGTCATCGCCACCGGACCCGATCCGGACGGCCGCGCGGAGATCCGGCTGCTGCGCGAGGCCCGCGCCGCCGCGGCCATCTCGCATCCGCACGTCGTCGCCGTGCACGAGGTGGGCCAGGGTGCCTCCGGCGCCTTCATCGCCATGGAGTATTGCGAGGGCGGCGACCTCCGCGAACGCCTGCGCGCCGGCCCGCTGGCGCCGCGCGCCGCGGCCGAACTGGTCCGCAAGCTCGCCGATGCCGTGGCCCGCGCCCACGCCGCCGGCGTGCTCCACCGCGATCTCAAGCCCTCCAACGTCCTGCTCACCGCCGCCGGCGAACCCAAGCTGTCGGACTTCGGCCTCAGCGGCTCCGTCGCCTCCGTGGAGGCCACCGGCATCGTCGCTGGCTCGCCGGCCTACCTCGCGCCGGAGGCGCTCCAACCCGACCACCGTCCGGCCCCGGCGCAGGACATCTACGGCCTCGGCGCCGTGCTCTACGAATGCGTGACCGGGCGCGCGCCCTTCCTCGGCGAATCCGCCGCCGCCGTGCTCGCGCAGATCCCGCAGGCCGAGCCGCCCGCGCCCCACCTGCTCAACCGCTCGATCCCCCGCGACCTTGAGACCATCATCCTCAAGTGCCTCGAGAAAAAGCCGCCCGCCCGCTACGCGACCGCCACCGGGCTGCGCGATGATCTCGACCGCCTGCTCGCCGGGCATCCGATCCACGCCCGTCCCGTGTCCGCCCCCGGCCGGCTCGCGCGCTGGGCGCGCCGCAAGCCCGGCCTCGCCGCCGCGCTGGCGATCATCCTTCTCGGCAGCACGGCGAGCGCCCTGCTCCTAGCCGAGCGCAACCAGCGCCTCCGCAACGCGCTCGCCCGCTCCGAATCATCCGAGGCGGCCACCCGCCGCGCCCTCAGCGACTCCCTGCTCGCCCAAGCCCGCGCCGTCCGCCAAAGCGGCCGGTTGGGCCAGCGGCACGAGGCGCTGCGACTCGTCCGCGAGTCAGCCGCGCTCGTCGGCCCCAGCGCCCAGGCCCGCACCGAGGCCCTGGCGGCCCTGGCGCTCGACGACTGGCAATGGATCTGGCAACACCACACGCCCGGCATCACGGCCAACCACCTCATCGGTTTCGACGCGGATCTGGCACACGCCGCCATCCCCGCGGCGGATGGCGCGGTTGATATTCTGCGCGTCGCGGACCGGCAGGTGATCCGCCACCTCAAGGCACCGGCACCGGGCCGGCTCGTCACCACGCGCTTTGGCGCGGAACCCGGCTGGGTGCTCGCCGAATACGCCGACTGCACGCAGGCCGTCTGGGGGCCCGGTGATCTCCAACCGCGCTGGGCGCACCGGCCGGCCAACCTGAAAACCTGTGCCCTGGCGATGGCTCCGGATGCCCGCGGCTGGTGGTTCGTCACCACCGGCAACCAGGTGCTTTGGCATGATCCCGCCACTGGGCGCGACACGACCTACGGCGCAGCCGGCGAGCAGGTTTATGCTGTTTCCCCGTCGCCCGATGGCGCTTTTCTGGCGGTGCTGCGCGACGAACACCTCGAGCTTTGGTGCACCAGTGACCGGACCTTGCTCTGGTCGAATGAGGACGACTATGGCGTCGCCCCACCCGCGTGGACGCCGGACGGACGGCAGCTCATCAGCGACCGCGCCATAGGCGGAGCGCATGAACTCGTGATCCTGGAGCGCGAGGACGGCAACATCCGCCAGATACTGCGTGGCGGCCGGCTGCGCAGCATCGGCATCGCGCTGCTTCCCGACACCCGGCGCGTGCTCACGCTCGACTACGACTCAATCCTGCACCTGTGGGATCTGGCCACCGGTCGCGAGCTGGTGCTGGGCAAGGCCGGCCCGAACAGTTTCACCCTCAGCCGGGATGGACGGCGCGCCGCCATCGCGCCCGATTTCCAACAGCTTGGCGTGATCGAGCTCGCCCCCGCCGAGGTCGCCGGCACCGGCTGGATTTCCTCCGCTGGGAGCAACCGCCTGCATAACCTCGCGACCAGCGGCGACGGCCGCTGGCTCATCGCCCAGAAGCAAAGTGGCCTATTTGCCTGGGACGCGCATACCCGCCGCGATGCGAAGCTGCTGGATTATCCGGGCGGCGACCCGGTCACCCTCGCCTTCCTCGCGGACGGGCGGGTGATTTACAGCTCGCCCACCATCGGAATCCGCAGCCTCCGGCTCGCCCTCCGCGATGGCTTGGCTGCGGCGGTGGATCATCAAGCGATCCACCCGCCCGATGGCACCCATCTGCGGGGCGTCGATGCCGGCGGCCGCCACTGGATTGTCGCCAACGGGGAGCAAACCCGGATCGAACTCTGGCCCGGGGGCGAGCGGGCACGCGCCCGCCAGATCGGCCCAGCCCTGGCGGCCCGGCAATATGCGCGCCTGAGCGCCGACGGCGGACTGGCGGCCATCAGGGTCAGCAGGCAATCCGAACTCGGATTGTATGCCCTGCCCGGCGCGGAGTTGCGCGCCACCCTGCCCGTCCAACCGCCGGCCTGGCCGACCTTTTCCCCCGACGGCCGCTGGCTGGGCATCGCGCATGACGAGAGCTACGATGTGCGCGACCTCGCCGCTCCCGGGCAGCCGGTCTGGAGCCGGAAATTGTCCGCCGCGCGGGCGATCCACACGCAGATGCTGTTTTCCCCCGACTCCCGGCGGGTGGCCCTACTGGTCGGCGGTTCCACCATCGAACTCGTCGAAGCCGGCACCGGGCGGACGGAACTGACCTTCACCTTGCCCGGTGGCGCGGAATGGGAGGACTGGGTGTGGGCACCCGACGGGCAGACCCTTTACCTCGTCTCCGGACGGAACGAGCTGCACCTGCTGCATCCCGGAGCCGCAGCGGCCGCGCTGGCCCGGCTCGGCCTGGACTGGCGCGGGTGAGGGGTCGGAAAACAACACCGCCCCGGGGTGGCCGGGGCGGTGGGGCGGAAATCACTGCTTGATGCCGACGTAGTCGAGGAAGGGCGTCTGCGAGCGCGGGCGGCCGAGGAATTTCTCAACCGACACGGTGACGTCTCGGCTGTGGCCGACGCCATAGACCTCGTCGCGCAGACGGCGACCGACCTTCTCGTCGAGGAAGCCGCCGGGGGCCTTCTGGAACTCGCTGGCCATGTCGAGCGCCATGACCTTGGCCCAGAGGTAGCCGTAGTAACCGGCGTCATACCCACCGGCAATGTGGCCAAAATAGGCGACAAACGCGGTGTCCGGCGGCGGGGCGATGGCCACGCGCTTGAGCACGGCGTTGCTGACCACAACAACATCCATGCGGGCGGCTTCGTCCGCCGGCACGGCGTGGAGGGCAAGGTCAAGCAGGCCGAGCGAGAGCTGGCGGCGGGTGGCATAGCCCTCGGTGGCCTGGCGCGCGGCAACGAGCGCGGCGATCGTCTCGGCGGGGATCTTCTTGCTCGCGTCACGATAGTCGGCGGCGAAGGTGTCGAGCACGGCCTTGTCCCAGACCCAGTTCTCCAGCATCTGCGACGGAGCCTCGACGAAATCCTGCGGCACGGCGAAACCGGTCTGCGCGACGAAGCGCGAGCGGCTGAGGATGCCGTGCATCACGTGGCCGAACTCGTGGAAGAGCGTGACGACGTCGCTCTGCTTCAGCAGCGAGGGCTTGTCGGCGGACGGCGCCGGGAAGTTGCACAGCAGCGCGGCGACCGGCAGGTCGTAGCGGCCGTCGGGCAGGAAGCCGCCGACCTTCTGTGGGAAGCAGGCGAAGTGGTTGAACTTCCCGTCGCGCGGGAACATGTCGAGGTAGAAGGCGCCCATCGGCGTGCCCGTGTCGGCATCCTGCACGACGTAGAGCTGCACGCCGGGCGCCCACACATAGGGCGGTGTCACCTCGGTGAATTTCAGGCCGAATATCTTCTGGTAGATGGTGAACATGCCCTCGAGCGTGGCCTGGTAGGGGAAGTAGACCCGCAGCGCCTCGGTATCGACGGCGTAGCGATCCTTGAGGAGCTTGTTGGTGTAGTAACCGATGTCCCAGGACTCGAGCTGGGCGCCGGCCTGCCCGGTGTGCTTGGCCTTCAGGCCGCGCAGTGTCTCCATCTCGGCGGCAAACTTGGGCTGCAGGCCCAGGCTCAGTTCCTCCTCGAACTTGACCGCGGTCGCGCCGGTCTTGGCCATCTTGACCTCGGTCTGGTAGTCGGCCCAGGTCGCGTAGCCCAGGCGGCGGGCGATCTCGCCGCGCAGGGCGACGAGCTTGCTGAGGACGGGCACGTTGGTCTCGCGGGCAAGGGAGCTGCGGGCGATGTTCACGGCGCGCCGGGTGGCGGCATTGTCGGCGTTCTCGGCGATGGCGACAGCGTGCCAGGTGACGTTGGCGAGCACGCGGTATTTGCCATCGGGCTGCTTCACTCCGGGGCTGTCGAGGAAGCTCTGCGGCACGCCGGCCATTTCCTCGGCGGTGAAGTCGAGCGGGGCGCGGGCGGTGTTGATGTTGACGGCGAACTCGGTGGACAGGCCGGCGAGCTCCTTGCGGAGCTTCTCGACCT
>DAORVZ010000103.1:0-6470 GCA_035434005.1 Lacunisphaera sp. | reverse complement strand
AAGAAGGATGACCGCCTCAAGACGCCCGCCGACATCGCCGAAGACGACCGCGACTACTACCTCGAGCGCATCTACCCGAGTTTCGGCAACCTCTGCCCGCGCGACGTCGCCTCCCGCGCCGCCAAGCGCATGTGCGACGAGGGCCGCGGCGTCGGCGAGTCCGGCCTCGGCGTCTACCTCGATTTCTCCGACGCCATCAACCGCCTCGGCGAGCCCGCCGTGCGCGAGCGCTACGGCAACCTCTTCGACATCTACCACGAGATCACCGCCGAGAGCGCCTACCAGACGCCGATGCGCATCTTTCCCGCCGTGCACTACACGATGGGCGGCCTGTGGGTGGACTATAACCTGATGTCCAACATCCCGGGCC
Source organism: Lacunisphaera sp. (assembly GCA_035434005.1). Taxonomy (GTDB): domain Bacteria; phylum Verrucomicrobiota; class Verrucomicrobiia; order Opitutales; family Opitutaceae; genus Lacunisphaera. Next base: position 6,100 of record DAORVZ010000103.1, on the reverse strand, counting down.
TGTTCGTGCTCGGCGAAGCGAACTTCTCCGACCACGGAGCCAACCGCCTCGGTGCCTCCGCCCTCATGCAGGGCCTGGCGGACGGTTATTTTGTCATCCCCTACACCATCGGCGACTACCTCGCCGGGCAGAAGCCCGGCTCGCGCCCCGCGACGGATCGCGCCGAGTTCAAGCAAGCCGAGGAGAACGTCACCAGCATGACGAAGCACTTTCTGGAAAACAAGGGCAGCCAACCGGTCAGCCATTTCCACAAGCGCCTCGGCAGGATCATGTGGGAGCATTGCGGCATGGCGCGCACCAAGGAAGGTCTCGAGGCCGCGCTGCAGAAGATCCCCGCCCTGAAGGAGGAATTCAACGCCACCGTCAAGGTTCCCGGTTCCGCCGACACGCTCAACCAGTCCCTCGAGCAGGCCGGCCGCGTGGCCGACTTCATCGAACTCGGCGAGCTGCTCTGCCGCGACGCGCTCACCCGCGAGGAAAGCTGCGGCGGCCACTTCCGCGAGGAGCACCAGTGGCCGGACGGCGAGTGCAAGCGCGACGACGAAAAGTTTGGCCACGTCGCCGCTTGGGAATACCAAGGCGAGGGTCAGGCCCCGCTGCGCAATGCCGAGCCCCTAAACTACGAATTCACCAAGATGAGCGTCCGCTCCTACAAGTAAGCCGAGGAACCCCGCCATGGTCGCTCCCACCACCAAGAAATTCTTCTCTGTCACGCTACGCGTCTGGCGCCAGGCCGGCCCGGCCGCGCCCGGCAGGTTTGTCGACTACCCGGCGGCGAAAGTCAGCCCGGACATGTCCTTCCTCGAATTGCTCGACGTCGTGAACGACGGGATTGCGGTGAAGGGCGACGAGCCGATCGCTTTCGCGCACGACTGCCGCGAGGGCATCTGCGGCACCTGCTCCTGCACGATCAACGGCAAGCCGCACGGCCCGGGCAAGGGCATCGCCACTTGCCAGCTCTATATGCGCAGCTTTCAGGAGGGCGACACGATCGTTGTCGAGCCCTTCCGCGCGAAAGCCTTTCCGATTCAGAAGGATCTCGTCACCGACCGTGCAGCCTTCGACAAGATCCAGCAGGCCGGCGGCTTCATCTCGGTCCGCACCGGCGCGGCACCCGATGCCAACTCAATCCCAGTGCCGAAGGAGGACGCCGACCTCGCGATGGACGCCGCCACCTGCATCGGCTGCGGTGCGTGCGTCGCGGCGTGCAAGAACGCCAGCGCGATGTTGTTCGTCGCGGCTAAAGTTTCGCACCTCGGCCTCATGCCGCAGGGCCAGCCTGAGCGCGACAAGCGCGTGCTGGCGATGGTGCAGACGATGGACGAGGCCGGCTTTGGCAACTGCACCAACCAATACGAATGCAGCGCCGTCTGCCCGAAGCTCATCACACACGACTTCATCGCCCGCATGAACCGCGACTACGTTGCGGCCCTCTTCAAGTCCCGGTTCAAGCCGGCCTCGAATGCGGCCGCTGGCGGCGGAGCCTGAGTGTTTGGTGGGATCGGGCAGTGACCGGCCTTGAAGCTGACCGCAGACTGGTCAGCTGAGATCGTCCGCACGGCAGCCACTTGCGCGATTTTGCAACTTCCGCGCGGCCGCCGTGTTTTTATGGCATCAACCCACTGATCCCATGAAAACCGCTCTTATCTCCGTTCTCACCGCGACCCTCCTGGGCTTCGCATCCCTCGCGAGCGGTCGTCACTTCGACGCCGCCGATTTCACCGCCATCATGTTCACCACGGGCCTCGTCGCTTGGACGATGGAGCAATACAGTCGCACTCCTCGCGAGCTGACACGGGCCCGACCCATCCGCCTCCCGATCCGGATAAGCGTCCAGGCCGCCAAGACGTCCGCCCTTCGGCTCGCCGCCTGAACGATCCGACTCTCACTCGGGGCGACCCGGGGCCGCCGTTTTATTTGGCTGTGACCGGCAATGTGCCGGCCGCCTTCAGATTGCTCTTGTCGGTCGTGTCGCCATAGAGGCGGATCAAGATATAGGATTCGACTTGGTAGGCCCCGGAACCCGCTGCGGCCGCCGCTGCCAGCGTCTGCTCGGCCGCGGTCCCGGCGATCACCAACTGGGATGTTCGGTTCACCTGGCTTTGCGCCGGGACCGCCAGTGGCTCCCGGTCGTTCGTCGTGCCAACCAGCACGCCATTGAGATGCACCTTGTGGCTGCTCTGGGCCACCAGGTAAGGGACGATATTGGGGTTTACCACGCGCCAGGATAGCTTGGTCACGCCGTCACTGGTGCGGGCGATGCCCGTGAGTTCGACCTGCAATCCGACGGTGGTGGTGTTGCCGCTGCCGCAGCCGGCCGAGAAGGCGGTGAACCAGATGGCCAGGAAAAATGGAGCAAGGAATTTCTTCATCGGCCCAGTTATTGCGACCGCGCCGGCAGGCGGCAAGGCTACTCGTCCTTGGCCGGAGCTTTCTTTTGGCCCTTGTTGCCGCCGAGCCCGAACTGAACCATGAGCCCGATGGCGGCCAACGCCAGGATTGCCGGGAGCATCCAGGCATTGCTGGCGATCAGCGTGGGCAACTGATCCGGCTGCCGGAAATAAAACAGCCAGTCGATCGAGTGGGTGAAATAGGCCAGGGCCACGACACAGCGGAACGCCCCCAGCAGCGCCGTGGAAAGCATGAGGAGCACGCGCTGCAATTTCACGGCGAGGAAACCACCGCAGACACCCAGCACCAGACCACTCAGCAGCGCAACCATGGGGTGAAAATTGGACAGCAGCAATATTCCCAGGGTGGAGCCAAAGCCAAATCCGGCCACGAACACCGCCGCGATATACAGCAAGAATGCCAGGCCGGCGCCGAGCAGGCCGCCCACGAGCAGGCCGGCGGTCATGCCCCCGGGCCCGAGCCCGGCGGCCGTGGCCGCGACATGGGCGACGGCCGCGCCGAGCAGGCCGCCGAGCAGCGCCAGCGTGATCTTGAAGACCTTGTAGCCGAAAAAGCAGTCGAGCACGCCCCACGCGATGGAGGCGACGGAGATCCACGGATAAAGCTCAGGGTCGAACTGCACCGCGCGCAGTGAGGCCCGGCCGGCGCGGGTTGGCAAACTACTTTGCGAGGAAGAGCGGGGCGCCGGGACCCATCGGCTGACCGAGCGCGATCCAGCCGATCAACAGCAGCACCCACGTGATCAGGAACACGACGGAGTAGGGCAGCATCGTGGCGATCAGCGTGCCGATGCCGGCCTTGGGGTCGTATTTGTGGAGGAAGGTGAGGATCAGCGGGAAATAGCTCATGAGCGGCGTGATGATGTTCGTCACGCTGTCGCCCACTCGGAAGGCGCCCTGCACCATCTCGGGCGAGTAGCCGAGCAGCATGAACATCGGCACGAAGACCGGCGCCAGCAGCGCCCACTTAGCCGAGGCGCTCGAGATGAGGATGTTCACCGTCGCGGCAAACAGCACCAGGGCGATCATCAGTAGGGTCGGTTGGTTCTGCAGGCCGAGGTGCTGGATGAACTCCGCCCCGCTGACCGCGGTGATGATGCCGAGGTTCGTCCAGTTGAAGTAGGAGATGAACTGCGCGGCGAAGAACGCCAGGACGATGAACGAGGCCATGGACTTCATCGTCTGCGTCATGCCGGCCATCACGTCGTGGTCGCTCTTGATCGTGCCGGCGGCCACGCCGTAGGCGATGCCGGGCAGGAGACCGTAGAGGAAGATGAAGGTGACCAGCCCCACCATGAAGGCGGACTGGGCGAAGTCGGGGTTCTTGGGGTTGATGAGGAAGCCGCCGGCCGGGAGCACGCCCGCCAGCACGACGGCGGTCAGCAGGACCGTGACCCCGGCTGCCGCCCACAGGCCGCGTTTTTCCCGCGGGTCGAGCGGCTTGAGCTCCTCGCGCCGGGCGTCACCGCGGTAATCGCCGAGGCGAGGGGCGACGATTTTTTCCGTCACCCAGGTGCCGGCGCCGGTGACGAGGAAGGTGGAGACGGCCATGAAATACCAGTTGGCCACGGCGGTGACCTGGTAGGTGGGATCGACGATGCGCGCCGCCGCCTCGGAGAGGCCGGCCAGGAGCACGTCCACCGAGCCGACGAGGAGATTGGCGCTGTAGCCACCCGAGACGCCGGCGAAGGCCGCCGCCAGCCCGAGCAAGGGATGCCGGCCGAGCGCGTGAAACAGGGCGGCGGCCAGCGGGATGAGCAGGACGTAGCCGACCTCGCTGCCGGCATTGGACATGACACCGGCAAACACCACCATCGGCGTGATCAGCGCCCGGGGCGAGGCCAGCACCACCAGCCGCAGCATCGCCCCCATGAGGCCGGAATACTCGGCAATGCCGATTCCCATCAGGCAGGCGAGCGAGATGCCGAGCGGCGGGTAGGCCAGGAAATTGCGCGTCAGCTCGGTCAGCATCCGCTGCAGGCCCTCGGTGGAGAGCAGGTTGACCGTGGCCACGATCTTGCCGGTGGCCGGGTTGGTCACGGTGACCCCGAGGGTGTGGCAGATCCAGGAGACCACGACGACGCCCGCGGCGAGCAGCGCGAACAGCGTGGCCGGGTGCGGCAGGGCGTTGCCGGCGCGTTCGACGCCGTTGAGGAAACGTTGGAGGGGGGAAAGGCGAACGGCCGGGGCGGGCACGGAACTCATGGGGGATGCAGGGGTTTATTGCGGCGGCAGGAACAGGCCGGCGCCGGGGCCGACGGGGAGCCCGAGGGCGATCCACGCCACAAGCATGAGCGTCCAAGCGATAAGAAACGCGATCGAATAGGGAATCATCATGGCGAGCATGGTGCCGATGCCCGTCTTGGGCACATACCGCACCGCGAAGCCAAGGATCAGCGGGAAATACTGGTTGAGCGGCGTGATGATGTTCGTGCAGCTGTCACCCACGCGGTAGGCACCCTGCACCAGCTCGGGCGTGTAGCCCAGCAGCATGAACATCGGCACGAAGATCGGCGCCAGCAGCGTCCACTTGGCCGAGGCGCTGCCGATGACGAGGTTGATCAGCGCCGTGAACAGCACCAGGGAGACCATGAGCAGTGTCGGGCTGTCCTGCAGGTTGAGGTCCTTGATCACGCCCGCACCCTTCACCGCCATCACGGTGCCGAGGTTGGTCCAGTTGAAATAGGCGAGAAACTGCGCGGCGAAAAACGCCATCACGATGTAGGAGCCCATCGTGGATACGGAGGCGTCCATGCCGCGGATGACGTCGTTGTCGTTCCGGATGGTGCGGGCGCCGAGGCCGTAGGCCAGACCGGCCACCAGGCCGTAGAAAAAGATGAAGAAGATCAGCCCGCGGATGAAATAGGAGCCGAGGAACGTCGGGTTCTTCGGGTCGAGCAGGAAGCCGCCTTCGGTCAGCGTGCCCCAGAGCACCAGCGCGGTCACGCCGAGCGTGGCCAGCACGGCCCAGAGCAGGCCGCGTTTCTCGGCGGCGTCGAGCGGTTTGATCTCCTCGGGCTTCGCGTCACCCGTGTAGGGGCCGAGGCGGGGCTCGACGATCTTCTCCGTCACCCAGGTGCCGACCACGGTGATGAGGACGGACGCGGCGATGAGGAAATACCAGTTGGCCGCTGGATTGACCGTGATGCCAGGGCGCACGACGGCGGCGGAGGCCTGGGTGATGCCGGCGAGCAGGGCGTCGATGGTGCCGAGCACGATGTTGGCGCTGAAGCCGCCCGAGACGCCGGCGAACGCCGCGGCGAGGCCCGCGAGCGGGTGCCGGCCCGCAGCATGGAACATCGCCGCCCCGAGCGGGATGAAAAGCACGTAGCCGACATCGGCTCCGGAGTGGGAGAGGATGCCGCCGAGCACCACGATGGCGGCAAGCCAGCGGCGCGGGGTGGTCAGCACGATGAGCCGCAGGCCGGCGGTGACGAGCCCGGTGCGCTCCGCCACCGCGATGCCGATCAGGCAGGCCAGCACCGTGCCGAGCGGCGGGAAGCCGACGAAGTTCGGCACCATGTTCAGCAGCATCCGCTGCAGGCCCTCGACATTCAGCAGGCTGACGACGTGCATGGTCTGGCCCGTGGCCGGATGGATGATGGACACGCCCATCCGGTTGAACAGCCACGAGAGCAGGACCACGAGGGCGGCGATGAGGGCGAAAAGCGTCGACGGGTTGGGCAACA